>JAYSQO010000025.1:0-5389 GCA_043721535.1 Bdellovibrio sp.
ATCTAGACCTTTAGCTTCTTACCAACTGTACAGGTTTAGGACGGACTTTAAATCCTGAAGTTTGACGACTCAAGGATAGCTGGGCTGGGTGTGTCCACTATTGTTTAAGAAATTTTTCCACTTCATTTTCAACTATGTCCGTCTCAGACCGAAAGATATCAGACCAAAGTATAGACGGATCACGTTTAAACCAAGTTCTTTGTTTTTTAATCAGCTGCATCGTGCTTTGAGTGATCGCCGGTTCTAACTGTTCAAGTGTGATTACATTTTTTAGATATTGAACTGTTTCTAGATACCCCACGCTTGATAGCGGAGCCCATTTTTCATGACCTTGAGCTAGTATTGTTTTGGTCTCTTCTATCAAGCCATCTTTAATCATTTGTTGTGTTCGTTTTTGAACACGATCTTGCATTTTTTCTTTATCGTCAGTTGAAAAACCTAAGCCAATTTTTATACATGGGAATGGCAATGCGTCTTTATTGTTTGTGTTTTGAAAATCAGACATTTTTTTATTAAAAGCGCGCTTAATTTCCGAAGCACGACCAAGTCTATAATGATCGTTCGGGTGAATCAACGTTTCCGCATCAAAATCTTTTAATTCTTGAAATAATTTTTCTGGGCCATGTTGATCTAAATCATCTAAGACCTGTTGTTTAATTTCGCTTGTGACCTCAGGTAAATTAAACATGCCTTTTTCTAAAGCCTGAATGTAAAAACCTGTTCCACCGACAATAAATAAATTTGTATTGGGTTTTGTTTTTTCGATCAATTGATAGAAGTCTCTGATGTATTGACCAGCGGTCATTTCTTGTGGCGCTGCCGTATAGGAAAATAAATGATGCGGTACTTTTTGAAGATCATCTTTTGATGGTGCTGCTGAACCAATTTCTAGCCCTTTATAAAATTGGACGCTATCAATATTAATAATCTGCCCGTTATGCTTTTCGGCAAGTTCAATCGCTAACTGACTTTTCCCCGTGGCTGTAGGCCCTAGAACAAAAACACATTTCATACTATACGGCCGAATAATTTTTCAATCTGGTTAAAAGTAAATTCAATCGATACAGGTCTTCCATGCGGGCAAAAAGATGACATTGTGAATTCATCCATGGATATTAATAATTCTTTCATTTCATTTTGGCTTAAACTTTGCCCAGCACGAATCACTGAGTGACAAGCCATTGTTGCAAAAAGATCAGCAATTGATTTTTCTAAGCGGTAGCTTTCACCGTATTCAACTAAATCATGCGACATCTTTTCAAACACAGCTGGTAATGATGATTCTTTAATAAACAATGGCGCTGATTTTATGCCAATCACTGCAGGGCCTAATAATTCAAAATCAATTCCCATCTTTAAAATGTCTTGATGCTTGGTCATCAGGGCTTCAACTTTTTCAGCTGATAAATCAATCGCTAACGGAAACAGATAGGTCTGCATATCAACGTACCCACCTTTCCATTTTTTCATTAATTTTTCAAAAGCCACCCGTTCATGGGCCGCATGTTGATCGACTAAAATCATTCGATCATTTTTTTGACAAACGATATAAGTTAAATCTAATTGTCCTAAAATTTGCAAACTTCCCCAAAAACCTAATTCCGTCGTTTCGGTTATATCAACCCTTAAAGCGCTCAAACTTTCCATTTGATTTGATTTTGTTTTAAATAGCGTAGCAGATTCAAAAACTGCAAAACTAGGTTGTGATGTCACTTCTGAACTATAGCTTGCGTGAAATGATTGCGGTCTTTCTTGCTGCCTTTGTTGTTCGTTATTCTTTTTCAACCACGGAGCCGATTCAAGACCTTCTCTTAAAGCATTATGCACAACTCTGAAAGCATCCGATGGATTTTGAAACTTAATCTGACTTTTCGTTGGATGAATATTCACATCAATTAATTCTGGTGAACATTTCAGTCTAACACAACACTGTGGGTATTCCCCATGCATCAGAAGACTTCTGTAAGCGTCCATAACAGCAGCTTGCAATGCGCGATCCTGAATCCAGCGGTCTTGTACAAAAATCCAAATATTTTTCGATGTTTTTTGGACGTTATGCGGGGATGCGAAGTAAACATCGACTTCGTAATTTATTTTTTTACTGTGTTGATGATAAACTGTTTCGACATCTAAAACTTCTTGCACACGCTTTAAAGAAATTCTTTCATCAGATTTTTTATAATGCAAATCAAGCTGACCATTGATTTGCAAAGTGAATTGAACTTGTGGATGCGATAAGGCAAACGCTTTAATCACATTTCTAACTTGAGAATTTTCAGTGCCATCTGTTTTTAAAAATTTAAGTCTGGCTGGTACATTTTCAAAAAGAGATTCAATATAAATTGATGTCCCCTTTTCAAGTGATGCAGGCATAACATCTGACACAATTCCGAAGTCAGATTTAATTTGAAAAGCCTGTTCTTGATTGAGCGTGCGGCTGGTTAAGGTCAGTTTTGAAACAGCTGCAGCGCTGGCTAAGGCTTCGCCCCTGAAACCAAACGTATTCAAAGACCACAGATCATCAGTTTTATGAATTTTACTTGTCGCATGTCTTTGTAAAGCTAATGGTAGATCGCTTTTAACAATGCCAGATCCATTATCTGTGATTTTAATATAGCGTCCGCCCAGTTCAATTCCGATATGAACTTCGGTGGCCCCAGCATCAATCGAATTTTCAACAAGTTCTTTCACTAGATGCGCAGGCCGTTCAACGACCTCGCCTGCTGCAATTTGATTGATCACTTCATGGGATAAAACTTGAATGGACATGATTTTTTATATGCGAGCTAAAATAAGATGGCAACACCAACGGCACCATAAGGCTCATCATCCCAAAAATAACGCAAACAGAAGTCAATGTTAGCCCATTGCGTGTGCCAAATCAGCCCTGCTTGAATATCAACTCCTAGGGTTAAATCCTGCAAACTGTAATCACCAGTCGATGTTTTCACATTAAACAGCGAATAGCGCAGAAAAGGCCCAGCCCCGTACCTGATCGAAGTTGTTGGAGTATAGGCATTTAAATTAGAAATCTGGGTACTGGCCCAAATGATGCCACCACTGACTTTACCATTAGTAATATTATCAGCGTAATAAGCCGGTGCTTTGGGTGATAAAAAAAATTCATAAGATAACTTTGAATCAAATCCACCCGTGACTGGCTGATGTTTATAGCCAATCGCCAGTAAGTCGGCCGTTCTGATTTTACCTAAAGTATTTTCACGAAAATTAATCATTTGCAAACTGACACCGCGATAAACAGTGTTAATACTTTGCTGATCTTCTGCGTCCTCATCGTCATCTTCATCAATTAGTTTATTTTTTTTCTTATTTTTCTTATCATTAGGCACAACATCATCAGCAAATGGTTTGGGTTGAAACGGACCAACTCCATCAATATTTAATTCAGTGTCTACAATATAACCCAATGCACCGTTTTTAAATTTTACCTTGTAAAACGGACCGTAAGGTTTTTTAGAAATAATAAAACTTTCATCAGGATTTACATAGCGGGTGACATCCGCATCAAAATCAGCAGCATCGTAAACAGGAGTCTCAGGTTGAATAACGCGGGCTTTTTTTTGTGCGTAAGCATCAGTTGCTAAAGCAAATAAAAAACTAAATACACAAACCGCTAGAATAGATTTCTTGAAAAGATTCATTATTTTTATAATTCATGACAAAGCACTATCCGTGCAAGGATAAATTCTCACCTTTGCGACTGACTCTGCGCACTGGTAAGTTTAAAGCTGGTTTTAATAAGTAATTTGGACTTTCAGATCGCATGTGAATAAATTCTTTAATTTTTTCACCAGCCAAAGAAGGATCCCTGACATAAATCACTGGATCGAATCCACAATTTTTACAAATCATCGATTGTCTCCAACGTAACTGGCAAAATAATTCAGCTACAAACAACATCAACCCTAAAGCGACTAATCCACGGCTGTCTGGGCTGTCCCAAATAACGTACGTTAATACGTAACTCAGCAAAACTAAGCCCACAATACCGAACATATTCAGATGTTTACTTGAGTAAACTTTACGCTGAGTTTTACAAAATGCACAATAACAGGATTTTCTTTGTTGTATCATTAATACTAGTTTGCCAAACATGTGTCTTTTTTTCTATGCTGAATTCATGTTCAGGTCCAAGGCCCATATAGTATGATGAAACTTAAACCCAATTGTCTGATTACACGCAGACCAATCCGTCTTATCACTGGACCACGCAGTGTTTTTTTCTACAATAAGCCCTGGGGAAGTCTCACCTATGCCCTACAAGAACACGGCTATAAAGCAGAACTGCTGCAACTTCCGTTTTCCAATCCTGAACTCAGAAAATCTGTATTTGATAAAAGCAATCAACCCATCCACTACATCGTTGATTTAGTCACTTATCATGAGCTGAATATTCAACCCGATAATAGCCCCCAGTCTACGTTTACAGTGATTTCCTCAAAAGAAAAAATAAATTCGATAAATCAGAAAACTGAGAATTTATTTTTCTTTGATCCCGAATATAGAACTTTTCATTTGGGCTATTTTTTACATCAAAAATGGTGTGCTTCACGAAGTATTCAAACTCCATCACCAGAAAATCTGTTTCTAAATGCTGACCTAAAGACGTATTATCGTTTCATTGATCATTGCGTGGTCTTAGCAGAGCTTGATTTCCTGCTTGAAACATGATGCCATTAAGCTATGAAAGAAAAGCCATGAGAGAAGTTAATCCCGACATCCCACCTAAAGATATTCCGCTGAATGAGATCCTGAATTATTTGAAACAGTTTGTGCAACATCCTGTTCAAAAAATCGCGGAAATTCCTGATTGGAATTGGAAATCGCTTTTCTTTGTTCAAATCACTTTTGCCGTCGTATCTGGTTTTTTAGCCGGACTGATTAAATTTAATTTTTACAGAATGGCTTCTGGTCTTTTTTTGATGCCGTTTGTATCGACGATTTCAAGTTTGTTATTAACGACATTTTTTTACTACTATTTTCAGTTTTTTGAAAAACGCACAGAAAACTTTAGAAAAATATTTGCGCTTGTGACATTAACCACAATTCCTTTTTATATTTTTCAAATCGCATCTGAATATTTAGCACCTGTAACATTAATTGGTTTTGGTTTTACAAGCTTGCTTTCAATTGTGGGCCTGACTGAAAATTTTAATGTTCAAAAAACACGGGCTTACCAAATAGCAGGATTCTTATTTTCAGTGGTACTACTTACGTGGATTATTAATATCTATACGGTTTAGGCACACACAAATAAAATATTTATAATAAGTGGACACACCCAGCCCAGCTATCCTTGAGTCGTCAAACTTCAGGATTTAAAGTCCGTCCTAAACCTGTACAGTTGGTAAGAAGCTAAAGGTCTAGA
>JAYSQO010000026.1:0-34617 GCA_043721535.1 Bdellovibrio sp.
ATTTTGTAAAGCGATATTTTGTAATCAGCGGTACAATGCGGAGCACGAAGGGGGCGAGGGATTGAAGACATGTGCGATTATTGGGGTATAACGCATATGGGGGTTCTCCGCCGACAAAAGTAATTGAAAATTTTTGATTGGGCCTTAGTTGCGCCAGAAAAAATTTAAGTTGTGGTAAAGTTTTTTCTACAGATATTTGATTTGTGGGCTCTCCGTAAGATCCGTCGCCACCAGCTGCACAGTAGGCACATTTTAAATTACAAATTTGATTGATATTAATTGTTAAAGCTCTGATTCCGAATTTCAAAGCTCCGTTTTTAACATCAGTAGCTATTTCTTGATCCCAATCTTCGAGTGCTTTTAGGGCTTCGCCATCATCAATTGACACCGCAGATTTTTTTTGTGGAATAGCGCCTGTCGTCACAGGAACTGGTGTCATCATAGCAAAAGCTTCAGCACTGACTTCGGCCACTTCAAGATTATAAGCATGAAACGCAGTGACATCGTTCACGTCGTCTTTGAACGCAATAATGTTTTGATGTCGTCTTAAATCCAGTGGTTTCATAATATCCCTATTAGTATTCTATATAGGTTAGAGCAATTTGAAAGCCAAATTAAATAAGACGTTTGTCTGTATGCAAGTCTAGACGTTAATTAGCAAACTCATTCTGATTGTCAGCTGCGCTAACAAAAAATAAACTATATTGGCAAGTTATAATTGCAAGTATGATTTCTTAAAAGGTGTAAACGAATGAAGATTAAGTTTTGGGGCGTGCGAGGCTCGTTACCAGGAACAGCGAGCCATAGCGAATCAAAAGAGCAAGCAGCTTTTTTGATAAATAAATTTTTCCAGCTGGGCTTTAAATCAGCTGATGATATACCTGCATTCTTAAAAAAAGCAGAACATCCAGATTTGACTGGTTACGGGGTTGCGACAACCTGCGTACAAATCGGTGATGCAGAAAAAAATATTATTATCGATGGCGGCAGTGGTATTAAATTTTTAAGCGATGAAAATTCTAAAAATTCAAAAAAACAAACTGAATTTCATATTTTGATGACACATTTTCATTTCGATCATATTTTAGGACTACCTTTTTTTAGTCCGCATTTTAACAAGAACTGTAAAATTCATTACTATTCTGTGCAGCCCGAATGTAAAGACATCGTTCAAGGTCTTTTTAAAAAACCGATTTTCCCAGTAGGTTATGAAGATCTCAGTGCACAAATTTCTTATAATATAATTAAGCCCTACGAAAAAATTCAAGTGAACGGCTTTCATGTAACACCGTACAAGTTGGACCATCCAGATCCTTGTTTTGGATTCCGTATTGAACAAAATGGTTTGGTTTATGCTCATGCTGTTGATACAGAAGCAATTCGTATTACAGAAGCAGAACTTGGCCCTGATGTGGGTTTATACAAAGATGCAGACTTGTTATATATCGATGCGCAATATTTAGAAGAAGAAATGCAGCAGAAAAAAGGGTGGGGTCATGGTACTTTTGAAAGAGCTTTTAACCTTTGCAATCGCTATGGCGTCAAACAAGTACTTATGGCTCACTATGATCCTAGTGCTGGTATTAAGGATATTCAAAAGTTCAAGGACAAAGCCGTTAGCACCTTCGACCAAGATTTTAAAAAAATGAAAACAGACTGGAGCTTTGCTTTCGAAGGCCAAACTGTAGAAATCAAAAAATAGCTGCTAAAAAATAGATTTTTCAAAAATTAATTCGGCTTTATTGTTTTCAAGAGCTTCATCAACTGTTCGTTTTTCTGTTTCTTTGGGCCAATCAAAATCAACTTCAGTGTCATTCGCAGTTAAGACTTTCATGTATTGCGCCCATATCGGCACAGCCCCGCCAGCGCCGGTTAATGATGTTGGTAGACTTTGATCAAAACCAAGCCATACAACAGATGTTTGATCTTTAGTGAAACCTGCGAACCACGCGTCTTTCCCGTCGGATGTTGTTCCAGTTTTTCCAGCAGCAATTTGTTTAAAACCAAAAAGTTTAGCTGATTTGGCTGTGCCTGACCTAAATGTTTCTTTCATCATGCCGACAAGAACGCTGACTTTAACACGATCAATTTTTTGTTCAGCTTTAATTTGATGTTGGTAAATTAATTCATTTTCATTATTTTTAATCGCCTCGATAAATGAAACCGTTTGCATTTCGCCAAAACGGGCGATGTTTGAATAAGCTTGTAAAATTTCAAGTGGAGTATGTTGGCTTGCGCCCAGTGAACTCGACGGAAACTTTTCTATTTTTGAAGTTAAACCAAAAGTTTGGCAAGTTTGTATCAGGCGATTAAGCCCCACTTTTTGGGTAATCCACGCTGTAGGTACATTTAAACTTTCTTTCAGCGCATAAAAATAAGGGATATCACCGCGAAATTTTTTATCATAGTTTTCTGGACGCCATTTTTTTTTATCCATTTTCCATTCGAAAGACTGATCAGGGACTAACGTCGCCGCTGTGACTTTTTGGCCGTCGAGGCCATCAATTAAACCAGTTAAATAAACAAAAGGCTTAATCAGTGAACCAATTTGTCGCTGGCTGTACAAAGCGCGATTAAATTGTGATTTTCTAAAATTTTGTCCGCCCACAAACGTTGTGACATAGCCAGTGCTGTTGTCTACCGTTAAAATAACGCCTTGAAGATCAATGCCTTTTTCTTTTTGCGAAGAAATATTTTTTTTCGTTTTTGACAGATCCTCAATTCCTTTTTGCAAAGCTTTCTGGGCCGTATCTTGTGCTGTTAAATCAAGAGTTGTATAAATAGACGCGCCTTCAATTTTAAAACCCATATCCTGAGTCTGTTTTTTTGCGGCATCAAAATAATAAGGAGCTGTTTCAGAGGCCTGTTGCTTTTTTTCAACCGGTAATATTTTTTTATCAGCAACAGTAAATTGTCCTTCTGTGATTAATTTCAGATCTTTCATTTTAGTCAGAACTAATTTTCGACGTCCTGTGGCTTTCTCAGCTTTTTTCCAAGGGTGATTCATGCCGGGGTTATTAATAATTGCAGCTAACAAAGCGCATTCGGATAAATCCAGATTTTGCAAAGGCTTATTAAAATAATAAGTACTGGCTGCGCCAAAACCGCGAACTTGAAAAGCTCCGTTTTGTCCCATATAAATGACATTCAAATAAGTTTCTAAAATTTGATCCTTATTCCATCGGGATTCAAGTTGCGTAGCCATATAAAGTTCTTTAGCTTTTCGGGTCAAAGTTTTTTCAGGAGTTAAAAAATAATTTTTAACAAGCTGTTGCGTGATCGTGCTTCCGCCTTGGGCTTTACGCATTGAAATCACATTTTTAAGAAATGCGCGGGCTAAACCCATGTAGCTGATGCCAGAATGTTGCAGAAAATCATTATCTTCGATCGCAATAACAGCATTCAAGCACGCGATTGGATATTCAGAAAGCTTGATCTCATTTTGCATGAGTGGTTCATTATTTCTAAACTGAGCCACTAACACAGCATCCGTTGAAGCTGCTTGTTGCGAAACAAGTGGTGTCCCACTAAATGTTTGAATAACAAGTTCGCTATCAACAATGAGTAATTGAAATTGCTCATCTTGATTGATCCATTGCCAGCACAGCGATGTTGTTTTGAGTTCCAACTGAGTAATATTGCTGCATGTTTGGATGTCTAAAGGCCCGTAATCGCCTTTAAGCAAAGCCTGCTCAGCCAAACGCTGTCGATAACTGCGTTGATTCATTTCAGCCTGAAACTTTTCGATATTAAATACTTGCCCCCTAGTGAAAGTTAGGCCACGAGCATAGTATTTTGTACTTTGTAAAATGGACTGGGCTGTCAGCTTGTCTTCGAACTCTTTTTTGATTTCAAAAGGGTTCAAACTTTGGGCTTTTAAAGATAAAGAAAAGTGACCGATACCCAAAATTACAGTCATAAGTGGGATTATGCGTCTATAGAAGTCGCTTCTTTGGCTTGTATTCAGCTTTTTTTTAGTTTCTAATGGCATCAATGAAGCTTACTTCAATACAAATACAAAGACTATCTGAAAAAATTCTTAATCAATGGAAAAGTTTAAATTTAATCACTTTTAAAGTTGATGAGAAAATCGTTTTACAAACCATTAAAGATTCCATCGCCAATGATTATAAGCGGGAAGCTGATCTTGAACGGGAAGTTCATGCCTTGATGGATGAAATGGAAAAACAACACGGTCAAGAATTTCAACGTGGCAAAATGTTTCACTTGTTGAAACAAAAATTAGCTAAAGAAAAGAAGATTATTCTATGATTTTATCTGACGATAGACAGGCTCATATTGCGCGTATTGTAACTGATAAGGTTTGGGGCGACGATATCGCTGACTTCAGTGATGATGATGAAGCTTTCAGAGCGGCAAAAAAAGCGGTGGTTTTATTTGTTAAAGAAGATTTAGAAATTGATACTAAGGCCCGTGAAAAAGTGACTTCATTAAAACGTAACGTTATGGAAGGTACTCCGGAATGGGAAATTCTGTATAAAAAATATTATGAAGAGGAGAAAAACCGTCGTGGCTAAAGCTGTTAAAAAAAATAAAAAGAAGGCTGCTGTTAAAGCAAAAGGTAAAATTAAACCTAAAGTTAAAGCGAAACCAAAATTAAAAGCTAAAGTTGCTGTCAAAGCAAAGCCTAAAGCCAAATCTAAGGCTAAAGCGAAACCAAAAGTAATCGTTAAAGCAAAACCAATAATTGTTAAAACCACAAAAAGTGCTGATTACAACAAAGTAATCTCTCCATTAGCTGACCGTTTAGTAGTTCGTCTTATTGAAGGTTCAAAAACAACTAAAAGCGGATTAATTTTATTAACTGATAGTTCTTCGGCTCAAGGTTATATGAAAGCTACTGTTTTGGCTGCTGGCAAAGGCGCTACAAATAAAAAAGGTTTTACAAAAAAATTAGATGTACAAGTTGGTGATCAAGTTTTATTTTCTGAATATGCTGGAACTAAAATCGAATTTAATAATGAAGAACTTTATATTGTGAATGAGACTGATGTCTTAGGTGTGACACAATCTAAATAATAAATACATATAAGCGCAGGTGATTATGAAAAAAATATTTTTGTCTTTAGTTTTCTTATCTTCAATTTCAAAGGCCACATCAATTGATTGGTCAGGCGGGTACCGCGTTGAATACGTTAGTATTGATCGTCCTAGTTTAGCAGAACCTAAAAAAAGCAAAGCTTATGGTTTGAATTTTCTTTATTTACAGCCAAAAATCATTGGTTCTGATGGAATCAATATTATCAGTCGATTTGATGTGTTTTCAAATACAAACAAAGCTTACAGAAATTCGCAAGTCGGTTCGATCATCGGTTCGGGGTTAGATGACGGCACTGGCAACACTGGTAATGATGTGAATTCACAAACGCAAGATTCATCAATAATCCGCGTGAGCCAACTTTATTTAAATGTGAATCATGAATTTGGATCTTTATTAGTGGGTCGCGCGCCAGTTGAATTTGGTATGGGAATCACACACAATGCAGGTCGTGGTGAATTTGATCACTGGATTGATACAAAAGAAGTTTTATCTTACCGATTTGTAGTCGATAATATTTCTTTTGCACCGATGATTGCGCGTGTGAAACAACAAGATTTCGGCGGCGGCATCGCCAATGATCTGATTTATCATTTTGAATACGACAATAAAGATATCGGCGCTAAAGTTGGCGTGTTTCATCAAACGCGGACAGCAGGGCCAAGCACTAATGATGCAACTGTAGCTGATTACCCAAATGGTTCAGTTCGTGATTCAGGTTATAAAGCACAAACTGTTAATATTTACTTAGAACGAAAATGGACTGCATTTGAATTTAAGTTAGAAGGCAGCTTCTTAACAGGTAATACAGGGGTAGCGACTGCTGCTGGTGAACAAATTAAATTAAATTCTTACGCTGTTGTGACCGAAATGCTTTTTCCTCGTGGTGAAGGCTCTTGGGAATTCGGTAGTAAACTAGGTGTTGTTAGCGGGGATAATCCGACAACAACAGCTTTTGAAGGTTACCAATTAGATCGCAATTATGATGTGGGAATTTTATTATTTAATCACCGCATGGGTAATGGCACTTTAGATTTACATAATACAAAAATTCTTCATTCAACAGATACAGCCAATGGTTTAAGTGTTGGTAATTCAGTTGATGACGAAGCGATTGGGAATACTTTGTTTGTGGCTCCATCATTGAAGTACACATTGAATGAAAAATTAGATTTGAAAACAACAGTTGTCTACGCGCAGATGATGGTGAGTCCAAATAATTTTAATGACATCAAAAAAGATCTAGGCCTAGAATTAGATATCGAAGTTATCTACAGACCACGTGAACGAGTCACTTGGTCGACAGGAATAGGCATCTTGTCACCGGGATCTGCATGGTCTGGTGGAAGTGCTAATTACGATAACAAAACGAACTACGGATTAACAACTAAAGCCGCCATCACCTTTTAAGAAAACAGCGTGATGACAGCATGTACGACAGCTTAGGATGACATAATATACACAGAATGTGTTACGACAGCTGGTGATGTGGGCTGAGCAGGGTCGCCGGGGGAGAAATCTCCCGGCGAATTTTTTGGGTGCCTGGCACCTTAAATGGGTGCCTGGCACCTGAAATAAAAAAACCAGCTCATCATGAGCTGGTCGGAGTTAACATTTCACTTTTTCTAAGTCTTAATTAAAAACCAAATTGCATGTAAGACGGCGGAGCTGGTGGCATCGGGGTCGATGATGGCATTTGTGTGCCAGCTGATCCACCACGAGTTGTTAATCCCCCACGTGATTGTGGTTTTCCCGCAGATGTTTTTTCAGTGATTGTACTTGGTAACTGATTCAAAGAGCTCACATCACCACCACGACGATTGTTACGTGTTGAAGTTGCAGTGCCATCTAAAATCGCGCTGATTTTTTCTGAAACAATGCGACCGTCTTCATTCACTGTCGTTGTGTTTGTTGTGCCCATGATTTTAGAAAAGATATCTTGAACATCTGGTAAGTATGTTTTTTTGTAATAAGATGACAATTCAACATCACTTGCAGCTTGTGATCCAAGAAATGAGGCCGTGTAAGCATTTGTCATGTCTTGTAATGTTTGTTGTTCAGCTTGTGTTTCATTTAACTTTTGTAAATAAGCAGCTGGGTTATTTTGTTTTGATAATTGTTCAGCCGATTTATAACCAGCAGTTACAGTTGCTGCCTTGTCTCTTGCCATTTTTTGAATCGACATTAACGTCGCTTTTTGAATATGTGAATATTCAGCTGGGAAATCATTAAACAGTTTTCCTAAGATACCGTTCATGTCCTCAAGGCTTATTTTTTCGTTAAATAAAGCTTTACTTAATTCAGGTGCAATTACAGCCTTGAACTGATCGTTGACAAAAGATTTGCTGAGTGCTTTTTTGCCTTTGAATTTATTTAACAATGAACTGAATTTGTCAGTTAAACATTTTAAATCATCACCCTGACATTTATCTTGAATTTTTGTGATGGCTTCTTCGAATTTTTCTTCACGGGCTTCGCGTAAATCATTTTCTTTTTCTTCTTTAACAGTTTTAATAGCTTCTTTTTCACACTTGATGCGTTCGCGACGATCGCTTGGTGTTTCTTTTTCACCGGCATCAGTTGTATTGCATTCAGTACGTAGTTCTTGTAATCGATCTTGTGCTGTCATCACTTCAGGTTCAGCTTTAACTTCAACTGTTTGTGTAACTAATTTAGCTTCAAGTTCTGTAATTCTAGACATCAACTCTTTATTTTCTGCTTCAATTTTTAATAAGGCACTAGCAGGAACATTTTTACAATCACCACTTTCACAAACTTCTGAGGCTAAACTTGATACAGCTTCAGTCAGTTTAATATCAGATTTTTTTGCAATACTCATATTAGGAGCAATGCGAATTGATCCATCTGGTGTTAATACAGATGCTTCTGATGCTAAATCGAATTTTCCAGCTTGCGTTCTGGCCACTTCAATAGAGCTTGTTTGTAATGAGTAGTTTGTACCAAGAACAGCTAATAAAGCCGTCGTTAATAACCACTTATTGGGTTGTGATAATTGTCTTTTCATATGTTCCTCCGTTAGTTAAAGCCATCATGACTTTTATTTATTCAATATATAGAAAAGCGAACCTGAGGCCATTTTGTGAAACACAGCAGATCTGCTAAGTGCTTGAAATATCTTTTTAATTTTGGTTATTTTAAACGTTTCATGTTGAAACAGGTGTTCAACTTTTAAAGCCCCAATCTAAGACAGTTCATTTAACGTTTAAATTTCAAGGACTTACCTAAGGACTTTGTTTTTTGTAAAAAACTCGCAGTGACAAATAGCGAAGCCTATTTTGAAGATGAAATATCTAAATTTGACTGAAGTTTATGAACCAGAGTAGTTTAACATCATGAAATTAAGTTTTTTACCTGCAATTAAACCTGATCATGTGTCTGAAAAAGACTGGTTGGATTGGACATGGCAATTAAGACATTCATCTAAAAGCCTAAATGATTTTGAAAAAACTTTTAAATTATCACCTGCTGAAGAGCAGGCTTTTCAAAATAATAACACTAAAAATGGTATAGCTTCAAAACAAGTTTTTAATATAAGATCAACGCCGTACTATTCGTCTTTGGCTCACCCTGAAGTCGAGCATGACCCGATTCGAAAAATACTCATGCCAAATATAAAAGAATTGGGCGAAGCCTACCAAGCAGAACTTGATCCATTGGGTGAAAGAAAGTCAGCGAATAGCCCAGTGCCTCGTGTGGTGCATCGTTATTCAGATCGGGCTTTATTTTTAATTACAGATATTTGTTCTGTGTACTGCAGATATTGCACGCGAAAACATTTTACAGGAACAGATCAAGCTTTTATTAAAAATTCAGAATATGAAGCAGCGCTTGATTATTTCAGATCAAAAAAAGGTCTACGTGAAATTATTCTTTCCGGTGGTGATCCGCTGACTGTTTCTGATGATCAATTACAACGTGTCCTTTCAGACTTAAGAAAAATTGATCATATTGAAATTATTCGAATTGGCACACGCATGCCAGTAGTGGCACCTATGCGAATCACAGAAAAATTAGTGAAGATGATTAGATCATACAAGCCTGTTTTTTTGATGACTCATTTTAATCACCCACGGGAAGTTACATTAGAATCAGCTAACGCTGTTGAATTATTTGTTGATCACGGAATACCGGTGATGAATCAAATGGTTTTATTAAACGGAGTCAACAATCACCCAGCCATTGTTCAAGCGCTGTCTAGACGATTACTTTATTTACGGGCGAAGCCCTATTATATGTTTCAGTGTGATCCTTCGATTGGTACAGACCATTTACGAACATCGATTGATGATTCATTACAAATTCAAAAAGAATTATGGGGACACCTATCTGGATTAGCGATGCCGAATTTATCTGTGGATATTCCCAATGGTGGCGGCAAGGCCTATTATGTTCCTACTTTTGAAACTTCAAACCAAGATTCAACACGTAAGTATACAGGTTGGGATGGTGTAGAATCAGAATACATCAGCCCGCCAGAAGTAAATATCATTAAGCCAATTGATGTCGAAGTTTACCAACGTGAATGGGATGAAATCAAAAACTCTAAGTTGTAAGTTAGTTTTCCAAACTAAACGCGTTCAAGACGGGCGTATTTAGCCACAAACTTTTTGATCGTGTTATCCTGAAAAAGAATACTGATTTTTAAAGTATCGCCAGAACCTTCAGTGTCAAAAATTGAGCCCACACCAAATGTTGGATGTCGTACGCGTTGGCCTTTGTTGTAGCCCGAAGAACCAGTTTGTGAACTGTCGTCATAATCAGGAAAACTTTGTGAATCATCATCTTGATTATTGTTAGAATAAGAATTTGATTTTTGCCCGAAGGCATTTGTGCGGCCAAACTCAGAATCAGATCCAAACCGGTGAACAAAACTGCCAGATCGTGAACCCGCAGCAGATGTTTGTTCAATGAGTTCTTTGGGAATTTCTTTAATAAATCGCGACGGGGGATTCATTTGTTCTTGGCCCCAGACTCTACGAATTTGGGCATGAGTCATCCACAATTTTTTACGGGCCCGGGTCATGCCGACGTAAGCTAGCCTTCGTTCTTCTTCAAGATCTTCATTATCGATTTCTTCACCGCGCGAAGACGGAAATAAATTTTCTTCACAACCCACGATAAAAACATAAGGATATTCTAAACCTTTAGAAATATGTAACGTCATCATTGTGACTGCATTAAAGCTAGGATCTAATTGATCTAGATCAGAAGCTAAAGTCATTTCTTCCAAGTAGTTGGATAACGAAGCTTCATCGCCACGTTCTTTTTCGAATTGAACGATGGCATTATCTAATTCTTCTAAATTGTTTATTCGGGCTTCAGATTCAGCTGTGTCTTCTTTTTTTAACATCTGTAAATATTCAGTTTTTTCTAGAACGATTGAATAAAATTCTGATAATTTATAATTCTTGGCTTGTGAAATTAAATCTGTCGCTAAATCGTAAAACCTTCGTAATTTACTGACCGTGCCAGCATTAAAGGCCTTGGTATCAACAGCTTTAGCAATCGCATTGTAGAATGAAATTTTATTTTCGGAAGCCAATGAATCAAGATGTTCAATTGTGGTTTTTCCTAATCCACGTGCTGGAACATTAATGACGCGTTTAACGGCGATATCATCGCTAATGTTAGAAGCTAATCGCAAATAGGCTAACATATCTTTAACTTCAGCACGTTCATAGAATCGCATGCCACCAATTAATCGGTAAGGGATAGCGAGTGTTCGTAATTGCTCTTCGATCACGCGTGATTGGGCATTGGTTCTATAAAAAATAGAAAAATCATTTAAATTACATTCGCCACTTGAAATCAAAGACTGAATTGTTTTTACAACGTATCTGGCTTCGTCATATTCATTTTTTTCTTCACGTACTTGAATTAAATCGCCGGGTTCGTTATTGGTGAAAAGTGTTTTATCTTTTCTTTGTGTATTATTGGCAATGACTTTTGTTGCGGCCTGAACAATGTGGGCCGAAGATCTGTAGTTTTCTTCTAACTTAACCACAACTGTTTCTGGGAAATCTTTTTCAAAATTCAGTATGTTGCTGATATCAGCCCCACGCCAAGAATAAATAGATTGATCTTCATCACCGACAACACATAAATTTCTATGGGCTTTAGCCAGCATTTGTACAATTAAATATTGAATGTGATTTGTATCTTGATATTCATCCACCATAATAAATCTGAATTTATTTTGGTATTCAGTCAGTAGTTCTGGATACATTCTAAATAGTTCATATGTTTTTAGCAATAGATCATCAAAATCAAGGGCGTTGGCGCGTTTCATTTCTTCTTCATAACGAGTATAAACATCATATGTTTTTTGATCGACAATATTTTTAGAACCACCGCGCATATTTTGCGGCGATAGCCCCAACATTTTTGCGTTACTGATTCTAGATTGAAAGCTTTTTGGCGGAAACATTTTATCGTTAATGTCAAGCGCTTGCATGACCTTTTTAATTTGGGATAACTGATCTGAAGAATCATAAATAGTGAATGGTTTTTTATAGTCCAACATATCTATGTGCCTGCGTAGAAGTCTTACGCAAAAGGAATGGAATGTGCTGACCCATAAATCACGTACAACAGGAACACCTAGATCAGAAAGTAATTTGTAAATTCTGTGTTCCATCTCTTGGGCGGCCTTGTTTGTGAAGGTCACACACAGAATTTCTTCAGGTGAACAGACCCCTTGGGCAATCAAGTTAGCCATACGGTGGGTAAGGACTCGGGTTTTGCCAGAGCCTGCCCCAGCTAAAATCAGAAGCGGACCGTCTAAAGTTTCGACAGCTCGTTTCTGCGTAGGATTCAACTGATGTGTAAGGATTTCAATGGTGTCCATGATGGGTTATTTAATACCTGCTAAAATTGAGAATATCGACGAAATACTCTATATTTGACGCAATGTATTTGTGTCTTTAGGTAGATCTAAAAAAAGGTGTTTCATGGCTCGGACTCAGATGTTGATTTTAAGTAGTTTAGCATCAGTCATGATGCTTTTTTTAAGTGCATGCATCCCAGCAGAAAATAGTCTGGCGGGCTCTCAAAATATTCGTGTGCAAATTCCGATTTCAGATTCAAAGATTGTTAGTGGTACAGCAGAAACTAATTACTCTTTAAAAGTTGTGACTTTAGAAAATGTGTATTCGACAACAGAATTACAAGGTCAATTTGCTAAATTCTTTTATGCTCCTTCAAGCGCAGAAAAAGGCTTAGCAGGTCTTAACCCTCTTTCATTTTTTTTAAAAACAGCTAAAAATATTTATATACCTAGAAATGAAAACACAGCTTTTATGGCAACGATTTATTACCATGTTCAGAACTTAAAAAAGATGTCTGATTTAGCGGGCTTTGTTCAAGAAGAAAAACCACTTTCAATTGGCTTAGCCACACAGGTTGTCGATCCAACAATGAAAACCAATCGGGCCTTTTATGATGGCAACACAGATTCAATTTTGATTGTGCCTTATACAAAAAGTGAACTACCGATTGCTGTCAATTCAGGAATTTTAGCACATGAATACTTTCATTCTTTGTTCTTTAAAACAGTTTTACAAAAAGGTCTGACTGCTGAAAACAAAAAATTATCTGAAAGTTTACAGCTACACTTAAGCGAAGCTAAAAATTTATTTGAAATAGAAACAGTTGAAGACGCTAGCATGACTGTTGAACAACTTTCTACCAGAATTTATTTAAACAGTCTTAATGAAGGTCTTGCCGATTTTTGGGCTTGGCTTTATACGAAAGATTCAAATTTTTTAAAATGGTCTTTATCTGAATTTAGCGAAGATCGTAGACTGAATGTAAAACCAGAAGTTAGAGAATACAGAAATTTTCAAGGGTCTATTTACGAAAATGGAACACAGTTCGCAAGACTACTTAAAAGTATAGCTGATGGTTTAGATAATCCTCAATTGATGACGACAGTGATTAAAGAATTTTTAGTGCAACTTTCTACTGACTTTGTTGAATTAAAATCTGAAGAAACTTTAAATACAGGCAGTCTTTATTTATTTTTAGGTCAGTCTGACAAAATTAAATTAGATGAAAACAATTGTGATTTGTTAAATAAAAGTATGACTAAAATGCAAAATGAAAAATCTTATTCTTGTGAAAAGCAAACTGATGGTTCTTTTAAGTTGATTAAACAAAATGAAAAATAAATTGGTCTTGTTTCTTTTATTATTGTCGCAGATGGTTTCAGCAGCTGAATCTAAAGACGCACTAGCCGTTGAATTTTATTTACCAGGTCTTCAGTATCGAACTTACCAAGATGAAACAAAAGCGTTACAGATCCGCCGCGTAGATCAAATATCATTGCAGTTGTCTTATAATGAACTTTTATTAGCGGGGTTAGAAATTAATCGATACTCTGAATCGTCTGGTGGGAGTTCATATAATTTCGATTCTGAAACGACAGAATGGTCACTATTATTTGGATATAATTTTTTGAATTACAAACTGACTGATATGACTTTTAATATTTATGGCGCTGGTTGTTTTGGGCAAAATCAAACTCAGATTGAAACAACATTACTAGGACAAAGCACAACTGAAAATTCAGAGGCGCAAACAATCATCGGTTTCGGAATTATTCCGCAGATGATTTTTCATGATTTTATTTTAGCACTGGATTTACGTTGGATGGAATCAAAGGCCTACTCACCGCAGGCCGTGACAGTTGTGACTATTAAAGTCGGATATAGTCTTAGTTTGTAACTTTTTGAACGAACGCAGAACTGAGTCTATTTTTATCAACCAGTTCTTTTTTATAACTCTGTGCTTCAGTGATATTATCAAATAATCCCACTTGAACCTTATACCACGTTTTACCGTTTGTTTTTGCAACTGCTGTGTTAGCCTTATAGCCGCGTGCTTTAAGGCTTGTCGTCATTTTATTAGCGTCTTCAGCTGTTGGGTAAGCACCGACTTGAACAGTGTATTGAATCGGTGATGGAACGTTAACTTGTGCTTTAACAGGAATGCTAGCCACATCACGAGCTGTTTCGCTTTCAGCTAAAGAAATTTCTTTAACGTCTTTAGATTCTTTGTTTGTAGATTCAGCAGTCATTGGCTCTGTTTTCTCAACTGGTGCTGTTGATTCATCTGTTGAAAACTCTTCAGCTAATTGTGCAACGTCTGCATCACTTAATGTATCTTCAGTTACAGCTTCAGTTGTAAGACCAACTTCAGGGCTAACTAGTGCAGATTCAGCCGTTTCGTTTTTGACTGGCTCTAATTGCGATAGACGATGTTGATTATCAGAATATTTTTTGCCTACAAACGTGCCGATTGAGAAAGAAAATAAAGAGATAAAGAAAACCAGAGTTAATTCAATAATGCGATTTGTATTCATTGCCATAATATTGCTTCCTTCACTAATTCAGTATAGCTTAAAGTCTACATCAATTAAAAAAAAATGGTCAATTCTTGGGTGGTTTCTATGGAAAAGTCTAGTTTTAAAGCTGCAATGGACGCTGTGGTGGCGGGTCGAGCCTGTTTATTAAGTTATTTTGGGCAAATTAAGCACATTGAAGAAAAAGACAAAGCGGCAGGTCTAGTCAGCGAAGCCGATCGTGAAAGCGAAATGCTGATAAAAAACATGCTGGCTGAGGCTTTCCCAGATTATGATTTTTTAGGCGAAGAGACTTCTTACCTTGATGGCGATACCAATTTCCAAAAATCTAAAAAGCCACGTTGGATTTTAGATCCCTTAGACGGCACAACAAACTTTGTTCATGGATTTCCTATTTTTTGTATTTCATTAGCCTTAGAAATTGATGGCGAAATTCAATTAGGAATTGTAGATATGCCATTGCTGAATCAGACCTTCACGGCGGTTAAGGGCGAAGGCGCTTTTTGCAATGGAAAAAAGATCAATGTTTCAAAAACAAAAAACTTTGAACAGGCTTTTATGTCGACAGGTTTTGTGGCAGAAAGCCCTGAAGTTTTATCTGAACAATTAAAAATATTTGAACATTTTGTGTGGAAAGCACGCGCCATTCGTAGGCCTGGCGCAGCAGCTTATGATTTAGCGTTAATAGCTAGCGGAGTTTTTGATTTGTATTGGGAAAAAAATCTAAAGCCATGGGATTCAGCAGCCGGTTTATTGTTAGTGAAAGAGGCGGGCGGTGTTGTTCGAACTTATGAAAATTTAGACTATCATCCTTTTGAAAAAAGTTTGATTGCCGGCAACCACACTTTAGTCGATCTGTTTCAAGCCGAGGTAAAAACAGTAATTAAAACTACAGCTAAACGTGACAGCTAAAAAATAATCGACAAAATCCCAACAGGACTAGTCATTAATTTGGATCTTTTTTGCCTATCCTAAAGTCGGGCTTCAATATTTAAATCTCTCAGATGTTATATTTTTGACGGCGCGGATCAAAATATCAGCTCGCAGTCTTCAGCTATTCAAAGGTCTTATTGGCATTGGTGTTGCTTTTACATTTAATGTTCGAGGAGGTTTTAAGTGGCCGAAGATAAAGCAAGCAAGACAGAAACAGCAAACGCTGCAGAGGCAGCAAAGAAAGCTGGACAAAAGCCTACGTTATTAATCGCACTGGTTGTGATTAATATGTTGGTTGTTCTCGCTGTGGGTTTCATGGTTTGGAAAGGCAAAAAGCAAGAAGAAGCTAAGCCTGGTATAGATCAAGTTATTCAGGGCGAAGCAAAAACGACTGAGCTTGAAAAACAAAACCAAAATGAAATTGGTAAAGTGATTCCACTTGAAACGTTTATTGTGAATTTAGCCGGCTCTAAAGGTCGTAAAGTTTTAAAAGTGAATATGGAATTAGAAGTGAAAAGTAATACAGAGGGCGATGGCAACATTGTATCTGAGATTGATAACCGCAAAGCTCAGATCAAAGATTTTATTATCATTATTTTATCAAGTAAAACATATGAAGAGATTTCGACTAAAGAGGGTAAAGACTTCTTAAGAAACGAAATTAAAGACAATATTAATACGTTTTTAAGCAAAGGTAAAATTACTAACGTTTATTTTACAGAACTTATTTACAACTAAGGAGTTAGTTCGTGAATCAAATTTTATCACAATCTGAAGTCGATGCTCTTTTAGCTGCAGTCAGTGATGGCGATGTAGCTACACCGAGTTCGTCATCAAGCAGTAGCAGTGGCGGCGGCGGCAGTAATAAAGGTTCGTCTAGCTTCACAGGTTCATCTGCAGATAAAAATGTCATTACTTATGATTTAACCAGCCAAGATAGAATTATTCGTGGTCGCTTACCCCAGCTTGAAGTTATCTATGAAAAATTCATGCGGGCATTTCGGGTTTCATTATCTTCATCCTTACGTAAAATTGCCTCAATCACATTAACATCAACTGAATTTATTAAATTTGGTGAATTTATTAATACTTTACCTATTCCAACATGCATGAGCGTTCTTCGTTTTAATAATTTACGGGGTTCAGCTTTATTTGTTATTGAAGCTAAACTAGCTTATGCATTAGTTGATTCATTTTTTGGTGGATCAGATCGTCCCTATTCTAAGTTAGATGGTAAAGAGTTTACTCCGATCGAGTTACAAATCGTCAAAAAAGTTGTGGAATTAGCGATTAATGATCTTGAACAAGCTTGGTCAACAATTGAAGTGATTGGCTGTTCTTTCCAAAGAACTGAAATTAATCCACAGTTCGTGGGGATTGTTCCACCGACAGATGTTGTTATTGCCTCGACATTTGATATTGAACTAGAAAATATTAATGGAACAGTTTCAATTGTTATTCCTTACGCAACAATTGAGCCTATACGTCAAAAATTATCGACAGGGTTTCAAGTTGAATCAGATCAAACAGATAAAAAACTTTGGACAGCGATTATTAAAGAACAGCTTTTGGATACAAATATTAGTGTCAAAGTAAACCTAGGCGAAACAGAAATTAAATTAAAAGACATGATGGGACTAAAAGTCGGTGATGTCATACCACTAACGCAGGATTCTTCAGGTGAATTAGATATACAAGTTGAAGAAGTTAAAAAATTTAAAGGTTATTACGGAATACACCACGGAACTGTCGCAGTCCAAGTGACTCGTCAGATCGAAAAATAGGGGGAATGAAAAATGAGCCAAGATCAAGTAGACAAAATTGTTGATCAGATTAGCGAAGAGAATAAGGCTTCAACAACAAATGCAACTAAGGACAGAAATCTAGATCTTATTTTAGATATTCCTCTACGAGTTACAGTTGAACTAGGTCGCACGAAAATGCCAGTGAGTGAGTTATTAAACTTAACTCAGGGTTCAGTGATCGAATTGATGAAATTAGCTGGTGAGCCAATGGAAGTTTTAGTTAACGACAAATTGATTGCACGCGGTGAAGCAGTTGTCGTGAATGAAAAATTCGGGGTTCGTTTAACAGATATCATTTCTCCGACAGAAAGAATCGAGCAATTAAAATGATTAAGAATATTTTAATTTCATTAAGCTTTAGTTTATTAACCTTTTTAGTGGCAGTTCCTGCAACTTTAGCAAGTGAAACACGTGCAGAAAGTGAAATTCCACTAAAAATTGCTGAAACAACAAGTGCAGCAGCACAAACTGGGCAGTCGGGTAAATTGATACTGACATTACTTGTCCTTGTGGGGATGTTTGCAGCGGCCTATTATTTAATTAAAAAATATGCTTATTCAAATAAAATCAATAAATCGAATATGCAAATTAAAGTTTTATCACAGCACCATTTAGGAGCTAAAAAAAGTTTAGCAATTATTCGTGTTGCTGGTGAATCTATTTTAATTGGTGTGACTGATCAAAATATATCAATGATTAAGTCATTAGCTTTAATTGACGATGAGATTCCAGCCGAAATTTCTCAAAAGCCTTTTGCATCGAATTTAGCTGGTTCGAATTTGGTAGATGAAAATTTAACTGAAAATGACCAGCTTGCTGAAATGTCGCAAGAAATTGAAGATGAATTTTCATTTTCTGGTTTAAAAACAAATGTTTCTAAAAAATTAAAATCAATGAGGACTTTTCAATGAGAAAATGGACTTTGTTTGGGTTCCTAACAATTTCTCTTTTTTCAGTTATGGCTTGGTCACAAGTGACTTTACCGACTGTTAATTTAGGATTTCAAACAACGCAAAATCCAGGTGAAGTCGTCAATGCGATTAAATTGGTTTTGATTATGACTGTTTTAACATTGGCACCGGCCATTTTAATTATGATGACGGGCTTTACCCGCATCATGATTGTATTATCCTTCTTACGGCAAGCTATGGGCGTGCAGCAGCTGCCACCAAATCAACTTTTAGTGGGATTATCTCTATTTATTACATTTTTTGTGATGTCTCCGGTTATTACAGAAATTAACAATAATGCATTAAAGCCTTACATGGCTGGTACAATTTCTCAGGATGCGGCTTTTGATAGTGCAGTAACGCCACTTCGAAAATTTATGTTTAATCAAACTCGTGATCAAGATTTAGCATTATTTGTAAAACTGGCTAAAATTGAACAACCTAAAACGCGTGCTGATGTTCCAACATTGGTTTTGATTCCATCATTTATTATTTCAGAATTAAAAACTGCTTTTATGATCGGTTTTATTATTTTTCTGCCGTTCCTCATTATAGACATTCTTGCAGCCAGTGTATTGATGGCTATGGGAATGATGATGGTTCCACCCGTGATGATTTCATTACCATTTAAAATTATGCTTTTTGTCATGGTTGATGGTTGGACTTTGCTTATAGGTTCGATGGTCAAAAGTTTCGGCTAATTTGCGCAAAGATGAGGGGTTACTATGGGTGAAGATGTCATTTTACAATTAGGTCAGGATGCTTTGAAAACAATGGCTGTTGTTTCTGCGCCATTATTATTAAGTACACTAGTCATTGGTTTAGCGGTCAGTATTTTTCAAGCACTAACACAAATCAATGAAAACACTTTAACATTTGTTCCCAAAATGATCGTGATTGGTCTTGTGCTTATTTTAGCAGGGCCATGGATGATGGATGTGATGAAATCATACACAGTGAATTTATTTGATAACATGGCAACTATTGTGCGGGGGCCATGATGTTTTCAGTTTCTCAGTTGAATGAAATTCAAATCCTAGCTTTTGGACTTATACTTATTCGTATGAGTGGATTTGTTTTTTCAGCAGCGATCTTGAATTCAACATCAGTATCAATTCCACTTAAAATTTTATTTTCTGTAGTCTTAGCTATGGCCGTTTTTAATGTGGTCGCTACAGATAGTATTTTAGTTGAACTTAAAAGCCTTGAAGATTCTTTACTTATGTTAGCCGTGAAAGAAGTGCTTTTAGGAATAACAATCGGTTTTGTAACTCGGGTTTTCTTTTTCGCTGTGGCCATGGCTGCAGAACTTATTTCAGTCACCATGGGTATCGGTCAGGCACAAATATTTAATCCGTTAATGGGCAGCATGGGAAATGTCATGGAACAATTTTTTGTAGCCTTGGCAACTTTGCTTTATTTAGGATTGAACGGACACCATTTATTGATTCAAGGTTTAGTTTCTAGTTTTCAGTATATCTCTCTGACTCAGCAGTCAATTAACGTCAATAGCTTTATGGGCATTGTAAATGTGACTCAAGAATTTTTTACTTTCGGAATTAAAATCGCGGCACCTGTGATGATTGCAATGCTTGTTATTCAAGTGGGTATTGGACTATTAAGTCGTGCTGTTCCGCAAATCAACGTCATTATGACAGCAGCGCCGATTACAATTTTATTAGGTTTTGGAATTTTATTTATCAGTTTACCTTTGATCGTCGTGCAACTGAATAGCTTGCTAGGATTATCAGCGGATGAACTGTTTAAATTTATAAAAGCAATTTGAGTGTAATTAGCATTTCTAGGAAGGAATAACTTTTGGCTGAAGATCAAGACGAGAAAACAGAACAGGCCACCGACACGCGCCGCGAAGATTTTCGTAAGCGTGGACAAGTAGCTATGACAAGAGAGCTTGGGACAGCTCTTGTTTTTCTTGTATCAGCAGGAGTTCTATATTCTTTAGGCCAGTTTTTTTTGAGAAATATATCAGAAATATTCACTGTGAACTATGGGCTCACTTTAGTTAAATATGCCAAAACTGACCAATTTGCTGATTTGATGTGGTTTGCAGGAGAAAAAATACTTTTATTGTTAGCTCCGGTATTAATGATAGCAGTTGTAATTGGAGTGGGATCGCAAGTTCTGCAAACAGGATTTTTACAGATTGAAGATGCTTTAAGCCCTAAATTAGAACGGTTAGATCCGCTAGCGGCTTTAGGTCGTATCTTTTCCATGAAGGGCATTGGCGAATTCGTTAAATCATTTATTAAAATGATTATTGTTTTATCCAGTATTTATTTTTTACTTAAATCAGAAATTAAAATGATTCCGTATCTGTCAGACTATTCACTGGCGCAGCTATTTTCCTATATGGGATCAACTTTATTTAAATTATTACTTGGTACGGGCATTTTTATGTTGGTCTTAGCTGTAGCTGATTACTTTTTTCAAAGATGGCAGCTTGAAAAAGAAATGATGATGACTAAACAAGAAGTTAAAGAAGAGCATAAATCCCGCGAGGGTGACCCTTTAATTAAAGCTCGTATTCGTAAAATTCAGCGTGAAATGTCACAGCGAAAAATGCTTCAGGCAATTCCTAAAGCTGATGTAGTTATTACAAATCCGACTCATATAGCTGTCGTTTTAAAATACAGTGATAAGTTACCAGCCCCACAGTTAGTGGCCAAAGGCGCTGATTATATGGCTGAAAAAATAAAACAAATTGCTAAAGAAAACAATGTGCCGGTTATTGAAAATAAACCATTAGCAAGAACTATATTTAAAACAATGAAAGTCGGACAAGTGATTCCACGTGAATTATTTGTCGCTGTGGCAGAAGTGTTATCCTATGTATTTAGATTGCGTCGTAAAAAACGTGGATCCCAAAAAACACAAGCTCGCCCAGTTCGTAACAAAGATATGAATATATAATTGAAGGGTAAGTATGGAACAAATTTTCGCTTTTGTTAAAAAATTTGAAAAGTACACAAAGAATTCTGATCTTTTTATTGCGATCAGTTTACTGGCTATTTTAGCGGTGATGATTATTCCGCTTCCACCAATTGTACTGGATGCAGCATTAACAATTTCATTGGCATTAAGCTTATTAATTTTATTAACTTCAATCTATGTGAACAGAGTTCTTGATTTCACATCTTTCCCATCATTATTATTACTAACAACATTATTTCGCTTATCATTAAATGTAGCGACAACACGATTGATTTTATCACACGGTCATGAAGGAACTGCATCGGCTGGTTCTGTGATTCAGGCATTCGGTAGTTATATTGTCGGCGATAATTACGTCATCGGCTTCGTGATCTTTGTTATTTTAGTTGTTATTAATTTCGTGGTTATTACGAAGGGTTCTGGCCGGGTTGCTGAGGTCGCTGCACGGTTTACTTTGGATGCTATGCCAGGTAAACAAATGTCGATCGACGCTGAACTAAATGCTGGTGTGATTAATGAGGCCGAAGCTAAAAAACGACGTAAAGAAATCGAACAAGAAGCTGATTTTTACGGAGCAATGGATGGTGCCAGTAAGTTTGTTCGTGGTGACGCTATTGCGGGTATTATTATTACAATCATCAATATCGTTGGCGGTTTATTAATTGGTGTTTTACAAATGGATCTAGACCTTGCCACAGCTGCAAAATATTACACCATGTTAACAATCGGTGACGGATTATTAGCACAGATTCCGGCATTAATTATTTCAACTGCAGCCGGTACAATTGTAACACGTAGTGGTAGTGATGAAAACATGGGTGCCGAAGTCACTGGGCAATTATTTAAAAACCCAAAACCAATTTATGTATCAGCTTCAGTGCTAGCGGTGCTTGGTGCATTACCAGGCTTACCAACAATTCCATTTATGTCGATGGCGGTACTATTAGGCGGGACAGCATGGATTTTAAATCAATATGCCCTTGAAAAAGTAAATGATGAAAAGCGTCGTATAGAACAAGAAACATCAGGGCCGAAAAAAGAATCGATCGATTCTGTTCAAGGTGTTGATATGTTAGAACTTGAAGTTGGTTACGGTTTAATTAAAGTTGTTGATTCATCAAAAACCGGTGATCTACTTGAAAGAATCACTTCAATCAGAAAACAATTCGCTCTGGATTTAGGGATATTAGTCCCTAGCATTCATATTCGCGATAACTTAACTTTAGCAGCTGGTGAATACCGTTTTATGATTAAAGGCAATAAAGTTGGCGGCGGTAATTTAAAACCAGATATGTTGATGGCGATGGATCCAGGAAATGTCACAGCCCGTGTTGATGGTATACCAACAAAAGAACCAGCATTCGGGTTAGATGCGATGTGGATTAGTCAATCCAACAAAGAAACTGCTGAAATGGGCGGATACACAGTGGTGGACTTACCAACTGTGATCGCGACACACTTAACAGAAATGATTCGTACACATGCTCATGAATTACTTGGCCGACAAGAAGCTTCACAGCTTGTTGATAATTTCAAGAAAACACACCCGAAAGTTGTTGAAGACCTTATCCCTGAAACGATGAACTTAGGCTCAGTGGTTAAAGTTTTACAAAACTTACTACGTGAACAAGTTTCGATTCGGGATTTACTAACTATATTTGAAACTCTAGCTGATGAGGGTGGTAAAACCAAAGATATGGAATTACTGACTGAATCTGTTCGTAAACAATTATCACGATCGATCACGGCCAAATATATGAACGATGATGGATCAGTATCGGTCATGACATTAGATCCTAAGTTAGAAGAAATGGTTTCAAGTTCTTTACTACAAACAGAACAGGGCGTGCAACTTGTGATGGATCCGCAGTCAGCGTCTAAAATGATTTCAAATTTGGCTCAACAAATTGAATCTCATCCTGAAATCGCAGGGCAGCCCATCTTGCTGACAAGCCCTACGGTTCGAAGACATTTATCTAAATTATTATTACGATTTATCCCGCAGTTGATTATTTTGTCGCACAGTGAAGTTTCTTCGGAAGCTCAAGTGCAATCAGTGGCCTCTGTCGGATTAGCATCTTAAAAGGAATGAACTATGCAGATTAAAAAGTTTGAAGCCCGCACAATGAAAGAAGCCTTAGAGATGGTTAAAAGCCAACTGGGTCCCGATGCTGTGATCCTATCTGCTAAGGAAATCAATAAAGGTTTTGGCTTAGGCGGGGTTAAAAGCATCGAAATCACTGCGGCTTATTCTGAAACTGTGCTTAAAGCAAAACAATATGCAGAATCAAGAATGCCACAACAAACACGTGACAACTTTAATCGCACATCAGCTAAAATTCAAAAAGAAACTTTGCAAAGAATTGTTGATAACCGAACTACACAAATGAAAAATAAAGAAATTAATTTAAGACCGGTGCTTCCGGAAATGAGAACACAACGTCGTTATATTGATATCGATGCTGAAGACAGAATTGTTGCGCCTGTAGCGCCGCAAACTAAAACACAGACACAAACTAAAACAATATCAGCACAAATGACGCCACAAAACTTAACACAAGTGGCGCAAAAAACGTGGGATCAAATCGAGGTCACACATTTAAAATCTGAAATCGAACAGCTTAAAAACCTACTGGGACAGTTTAAAACTGTTCCGCAAAGTTTTGTTCAAGGTCACCCAGGTGCTGACTACGGTGTAAACTATAATTTGAGAAATTATTTTGAAAATTTAACAACAAAAGGTGTTTTACCGGATATCGCTGGTGAAATACTGGTTCATGTGCAGCAAAAATTAACTTTAGAACAGCAAAGAAGAAAACAAGCTGTTGAAGGTTACATTGCACAAATTATTTTAAACTCTGTTCAAATTAGTCATTCAACTGCAAGTCAGTTTCATTTATTCATGGGCCCATCTGGTTCAGGTAAATCAACGACAATGGTTAAATTAGCCAGTGATCTTGTGATGAATAAAAATAAACGTGTGGCTTTAATTTCAACTGACACTGTTAAAATTGGCGCTGACGAACAAATGAAAATATTTGCACAAATTTTAAATTTACCGTTTATTTCTGTGCGATCACAAAGTGATTGGCAAAAAGTGATCCCGTATTTAGACCAAGTTGATCATGTGCTCGTTGATTTCGCGAGTTTCAATTTAAAAAATACAGAAGAAATAGAATATATCCAAAAAATGATTCCACCTGTTCACCCATCAAATATCAGTAATCATTTGGTGCTATCTGCAATGTCAAAAGATATGGATTTGCAAGACATGTATAAAAGATATCAAGCTTTAAGTATCACAGATATTATTTTCACATCATTAGATGAAGCTAATATTCACGGAAATATTTTTAATTTCATTAGAAAAACAGGATGTCATTTATTTGGTTTCGGTATTGGACCAAAAACTCCGGAAGATTATGAAATGGCCACGCAAGAAAGAGTTCTCGATTTATTATTAGACATTACTAAAACTTATCAACAGCAGGATGCTCAAATATGAAGATTGTTTCGGTTAGTTCAGGTAAAGGTGGAGTCGGCAAAACAACAGTGACATGCAATTTGGCTTTAGCCATTGCCGAACTTAACAAAAGAGTTGTTATTATCGATGGCGATTTAGGATTAGCAAATGTTGATATACACTTCGGAGTTCGCCCGCAGGCGCATTTGGGGGATGTTTTAGGCGGTCAGCCGATGCAACAATGCATCACACCAATTTTAAAAAATATTGATCTCATAGCAGGGGGCAGTGGATTAACCGAGCTCACTCATTTGAATGCTTTTCAAAGACGTGAAATCATTGCCCAGGTACAAGATATGCAATTTAATTATGATTATGCGATCATTGATAATTCATCAGGGATCTACGAACATGTTTTGCATTTGAACGCGATTGCCGATGATTGCTTGATTGTTCTGACACAAGATCCATCAAGTTTTGCAGATGCTTACTCATTGATTAAAGTTTTAAATCAAAAATATAAATTACAAAATTTTAAAGTTGTTTGTAATCAAATTAAGAATCAAAACGGACAAAATGTATTCATTAAATTTGCTGAAGTAGTGGAAAAGTTCTTGTCAGTCAGGTTGAATTTTTTAGGAAGTCTTCCTTACGATGAAAACTTGTACAGAGCGCAGCAGATGCAACGTCTCATGCTGAGGCAAAATATTGCTTCACCAACGAGCGAAGTTTTTCGTGCCATGGCTATTGAAATCACTCGGGATTCTCAGTTAGACAATTACTCAGGTCCGACTAAAGGCCTAGAGGCGATTTTTAAACCAGCCACAGGTCATGCTTAATTCATAAAATAAATATTGGACTATCGAAAACCCCTTGGTTTTCGGTAGAATAAAGAAGTGAGGGGTAATCTTAATGTCAAAAGCAAATTTACTGAAAAAATACTCTAAAGACGAACCCAAAAAGGTTATCAAACGCGAACAAAAAGAGGAGCTTATTAAAGAATATGCTCCACTAATCCGTTTCGTTGCACAAAAAATTGCTGTGCGCCTGCCGCCTAATATAGATATTGATGATCTTATTTCTGCAGGTGCCATTGGTTTAATGGATGCTATTGATAAATGGGATCCAACTCGGGATAACAAATTTAAAACATACGCTGAATTTAGAATTCGTGGTGCAATCCTTGATGAATTGCGCGCACAGGATTGGATTCCGCGTTCTGTCCGTGATAAATCAAAAGCTTTAGATCGCACGATCACAGCTTTAGAATCTGAATTAGGTCGTTCGCCTGAAGACGAAGAAATTTGTACAAAGCTAAATATGTCTATGGAAGAATTTCATGATTTAATTAATCAAGTTAGACCAGTTAGTTTATTATCAATCGATGATCAACCTTCATTCAGCGATTCAGACAAAAAATCAATCGTGAATTTATTAGAAGGCGCTAAATCAGCAAATCCTTTTAATCAATTAAATGTAAAAGTTGTTAAAGATGTCGTTGCGAAAGCAATTGAAGATCTACCTGAACGCCAACGTTTAGTATTATCACTTTATTATTTTGAAGATTTAAATCTAAAAGAAATCGGTCAAGTTTTACGTGTCACCGAATCACGCGTATCGCAATTACATGCGCAAGCGGTTCTAAGACTACGTGCTAAATTGTCTGCTTCGATTGAAGCCGGCGAACTTGAAGCGATTTAATTAAAACCAAAGTCTAGTTATAAAGGTCTTTAAAGTGCACAAATATGCACCGATAAGATTTTATGGACTATTCGATGAGTTTAAAAAATATCGAAACTTTAAAAAATTTTGTAAGACCTTACAGCTGTAAACATATCCATTTCGACTTCTATACTAACACTGAATTTAAAACTCAAATTTTTAGTGATATTGATGACAACTTCATTGAAGAAAATATTGAAAGATGTCACAGAAACGATACTGTCTATGCCAGAATTCTTGTTGAAAATAATGAACATGAAATTTTATATTATTTTGATGAAAAATTTCTTTTCGAAATTAACTTAACTTCAAATGATCTTATTGAGTTCGAAAGCACTTGCCACACTGATTGCAAATCTGGCAATGTTAAACTACAAATGCTAGAGCTAATCCGGCAACTCAAAAATTCGGGTTAAAATCAGACTAGTAAAGTTTTCTAGACAATAATCATTTGCATTCAATGCTATAAATTTTTCTAATTCACTGAATTTGCTAGCGTTAGAAGCACGCCATTTTTTATTGGACTTCTTTTCACACAAAAGTATTTTCTGATCTTTCGATAATGCGGCGTACAACTTTAAATTATGGTTATTAGCTTCATCGACGTAAAAAGACAACTTTGTTATTTCATCTTTTGTCTTGTTGGATTTATTGAGTAGTTTTAGTAATTCAAAGTATTCTGATTTAATTTCGTTCATGGATGAGACAATTACAATTATTAGACCAATTCAAGATCAAATGTAATAATAGCGTTGACTCGAAATTCGGATTCTAAGCCCGACCTAGGTCAAGTCCTATCAAATTTATATTTTGGCAAGTCACGAAATTGTGGTTTCGATGCAGCAGATCTTCAAAGTGCATATTTAGCCGCCGATAAGTCATCATGGACTATGCGGCTAGTTTAATAAATATCGAAATTTTGAAAAACCATATAAGACCTTACAACTGTAAGCATATCCATTTCGATTTTTACACATCGACTGAATTTAAAACTCAAATTTTCAGCGAAATCGATTCTGAATTTATAGAATCGGCCATACAGATTTGCCAAGAAAAAAACAAGCCCTACGCTAGAATTCTTATTGAAGAAAACGGATTAGAAATTTTATATTATTTTGACGAAAAGTTTCTGTTCGAATTTGATTTAATGCAAGATAGGATAGTTAGATTCCATAGTTCTTCATGCTTAGAGCACAAGTCTAGTAATATTAAACTACAAATGCTTCAGTTAATCAGGCAGCTCAAAAATTTGAGATAAAACAAAATTGGTAAAATCTCCTGAGTAATATTTGTGTACACTTTTAGCTATAGAGTCCTCTAAATTATTGAATTTTGTTATACCAGAGGGAAACCATTTTTCATGAGATTTCTTTTCGCATAAAAGTATTTTCTGATCCTTAGATAAAACTCCAAACAACTTCAGATGCTTTTTATCTGTATCGTCAATGAGGAAAGTTAAATGAGTTATTTCATTTTTTGATTTGTTAGATTTATTAAGAAGCTTAAGCAACTCAAAATATTCTGATTTGATTTCGTTCATAAGTGTTAAGGATACAATTAACAGACCGATTTTAAATCAAACAAAGTAACGACCGCGATTCGAATTTCGGATTTATGTTTTTTTCTTCTGCATGAGAAGATTTAAAGAAGTTTTAATTTTTTGGATCAGGCGGGCTTCGTTCTGCCTGACGGCTTCACGGGTGATTTTATACTTTTCACCGATTTCTTGTAGTGTTAAGGGCTCATCGTTTAGGACACGTTCTTCAAGAATAATTTTTTCTTTATCTGTTAAATCATCTTTAATATTATCGATTGCATTTTTTAAGAATTGAATTTGTTCAGCCAAAGCTAATTGTTCATCTAAAGGAAGGCTTCCATCATCTTGCTTCAGTAAACTGCCAATGGAAACAGTTGATTCACTGTTGTTTGTGTCTTGTGGTTTATCTATACTGACATCACGCATAGATAATCTTTGCGCCATTTCATTGATTTCATCTTCGGGTATACCCAACTGATGTGAAAGTAATGCTGTGCTTTCCTGAGATGACATTTTTTCTAATTCAGCTTTTTGTTTTTGTAGTTGGTAAAATAATTTTCTTTGATTGGCTGTTGTTCCGATTCTGACCATTGAAAATTGGCGCATCAAGTATTCTTGAATATAACCACGAATCCACCAAACAGCATAAGTAATCAACCGCGCGCCTTTATTGGGGTTATAATCTTTCACCGCATGCATAAGGCCCACATTGCCTTCTTGGATCAGGTCAATCATACGTGAAGAAAATCGGGCGTATTCGGCAGCAATCTTAACGACAAACCGAAGATTTGCACGAACCAAAGCTTGGGCGGCTTCTGGATCTTTAGTTTCATAGTAGTGTTTGGCTAATTTCAGTTCATCTTCTTTGCTTAATACAGGATATTTTCTGATTTCAGCTAAGTAAGTCGTTAGTGGATCGCGTGATCTGGCTATTGCGGCATCATGAAGAACGGGTAATGACGTTTCAACAGAATCATCAACGATTTCTGCAGTCACTTTTTTTGCTCGTGGTTGAGCGTTTTTTTTTGTTACAGTTGATTTCTTTTTAGCCATATTGATTAAGTGAGAACTTTTTTAAATGCCTTTTCGATTTCTTCTTTAATTTTACCTTTAAACAAAGTCAGTGCAAACGGGATTTCGACTTCAATAGCCACTAAACACTGATCAGCATTTGGTTTAACTTGTAATGACGCACTAAATTGTGAGCCTTTAAGTAAGCATTTTTTGCCCGACTCGTCAAAAGTCGTGCTTAGTTTTGAATCCATTTTTTTAAAGGCATTGTCTGAATTCAAAAAGTTTTTAATTTTTAGATAAGCCTCATCCGGTGAGGATGGTGCAGGCAATTCAAAATTGAGCTTAGGCATATGGATCCTTTTCTTTCATTTTTTGGGTCAAATTCAACTTTAAGATACCCTATTTGCCATGTTGAAGCAAAAGAACATGACTTTTTAGGACTCCATGTAAGATGAGTTTTGACTGAGCTTTGTCAATTATGAGATTCTAATTTCTATGAAATTTGTAAAAGAACTTAAAAGAACACATTATTGCGGTCATCTTAACAGCACACATGTCGGCCAAAAAGTCGTCCTTATGGGATGGGTGAATACACGCCGGGATCACGGAAGTCTTATATTTATCGATTTACGAGATCGTGAAGGTATATTGCAAGTTGTTCTTGATCCAAACAAAGCTGAAACAGCAACAGCAAAAGAATTCCGCGGAGAATTCGTTGTCGCTATAGAAGGTGTTGTTCGTCAACGCCCAGACGGCATGAAAAATTCAAAAATTAAAACCGGTGAAATCGAAATCGAAGCTGTTCGCTGCGAAGTTTTAAATCAAGCCGCTACGCCGCCATTTCAAGTTGATGACGAAAACGTCAATGAAGTTTTAAGATTAAAATATCGCTATCTTGATTTACGTTCGCCACGTTTGCAAAATCATTTGATAACACGTCACAAAGTGGCGCAATTAGTTCGTCAATTTTTAACGAAAGAAAGTTTCATCGAAGTTGAAACACCGATTCTTTTTAAATCAACTCCTGAAGGCGCCAGGGATTACTTAGTTCCGTCACGGGTTAACCCAGGCAATTTTTATGCTTTACCGCAATCACCTCAAATTTTAAAACAGCTTTTGATGGTGGCTGGTTATGATCGGTATTTTCAGATAGCACGCTGCTTTCGTGATGAAGATTTGCGCGCTGATCGCCAGCCTGAATTTTCACAAATCGATATTGAGATGTCATTTGTCGATGTGGAAGACATCTTAGAAATAAATGAAAAAATGGTTCGTCATATTTGGAAAGAAATTAAAAATATGGATGTGCCAAAGATTCAACGCATGTCTTATCAGGAAGCTATGGATCGCTATGGGTCTGATAAACCAGACACACGTTTTGGTGTAGAAGTTCAAGATCTTTCAAAAATTTTACAAAATTCTGGTTTCAAAGTTTTTGACGACGCCCTACAACGTGGCGGTGTAGTTCGTGGTTTATGTATTCCAACTGGTGGAACATTTACTCGTGGTCAATTTGATAAATTAACTGAAGTGGCCAAGAAAAACGGCGCTAAAGGTTTAGTGTGGATTAAAAAAGATGCCGACGGAACAATTCAGTCACCCATTTCTAAATTTTTTACTCCTGAAAAATTACAAGAAATTTTTAAAACCTTGGGTTGTACAGATAAAGACTGCGGTTTGATTGTGGCTGATGATTATGATCCAGCTTGCGCGGCACTTTCAGCATTACGTTTACAATTAGGCCGTGAATTAAAATTAATTGATTTTAACAAATATAATTTCTTGTGGGTGATTGATTTCCCATTACTTGAATATTCGCCAAACGATAAACGTTGGGTTTCGCGCCATCATCCGTTCACATCGCCAACAGATGAATATTTTGATGATATGATCAAGAACAATGAAAAAGCTTACCCACACATGTTAGCTAAAGCTTACGATTTAGTTTGTAATGGCTATGAAATGGGTGGTGGATCAATTCGTATTTACAGAAATGAAATTCAGCAAGCTATTTTTAGATTGTTAGGTTTATCAGAAGAAGAAGCTAAAAATAAATTTGGATTTTTCTTAGAGGCCTTAAAATATGGAACTCCTCCGCATGGTGGTATTGCTTGGGGTATGGATCGTTTAGTGATGTTGCTTACGCAAACAGAAGCCATTCGTGAAGTGATAGCATTTCCTAAAACTGCACAAGCGACTTGTTTGATGTCTGATTGTCCAAGCGAAGTCAGCCGTGATCAATTGACTGAAGTGGGCATTAAACTAACGACATCAAAGTAAATCCATGACTTTCAACTGAAGTGATTTCATAAAGGCCTTCAAGCCTACGTCCTTCAGTTGTTTTATGAACGACAATAATATTTTGCACAGTTAAATGAATTAATTTTCGAATAGATTCAATGGACCATTGCGGAGCCCCCATTTGAACTAACATTTCTAAACGAATCAAAGCCTCAAAAGCATTTCTGGCGTGCAGCGATCCAAAGCTACCTTCATGGCCTGTGGCTAAAGCCATCAATAGTGCAGTAGCCTCTGACCCGCGAATTTCGCCCACACATAAACGATCGGGTCTTAGTCGTAAAGATTTTTTAACAAGATCATGCAAATCAATATTCATGGATGGCTGCTGAGAATTTTGTCTAGTCAGCATTTGGCAATTCACAGGATGAACTGTTTTTAATTCTTGGGTATCTTCTAAAATAACTAAACGTTGATTATTAGGCAAAGCTGCGATCACAGATTGCAGCACGCTGGTTTTTCCTGATCCTGTTCCGCCAATAACAATAAAATTTTTACGGTGATCTATCATTTTTTGGATTTGCTGAAGTTGTAATTCAGTACACCATTTTTTTTGCAGTAATTGATTTAGAGTCCAAATATTTTTTGGCTGTTTTCGAAGACTGACCAGATAGTCGTCTTTGGCTAATTCGGGATAAATCACAGTGTATCTGATATCGGCATTTTGACATTCTATAAATGGTTTTTCAGAATTAATATAAGTTTTGCAAAGTTGGCCAATTTTTTCAATAAAGTGATGATAACTTTTTTGATCACAAAAATTGTCTGTATGCTGCACGAGCTGGCCATTTTTTTCATAAAAAACAGACTGGTGATTGTTTATTAAAATTTCAGTGATTTCATCATCTATGAGCAGTTCTTGAACTGGTCCAAAGCCTTCAATTTCTAAAATCAGTCTTTTTTGCAAAACGAGATCAGCTACATTTAAATTTAAATCTAACTGATTTCTTAATTGGTTATGACGATGGCTAGATGCATCTTCAATATCAAATTCAGCTGACAAGAATTGATTTTCGGAATTTTTAATTTGGTTATAGCGATCTAATAAATCTTTGTGCATTAGTTTTCCATCAGTGAAGGTTTCACCATGATCACTAGTTCAGTCTGACTATCTAAATAACTTTGGCTAGAAAATAATAAACCTAAAACGGGTATTTGTGATAAATAGGGCAGACCCGTTCTACTTTTTTGCAAATCATTTTGAATTAATCCAGACAGAAAAATAGTTTTTGATTGAATCAAATCAAAGTGGCTTGAAACTTTATTCGTGTATAAAGTTGGAATCCCATCGATAGCTTTACTAAAATCAGGAGTTGATATTTCTGCCACGATTTCAATACTCATTTGCCCTAGGGGGTCGATCAAAGGTTTGAATTTTAATTGAATGCCGTATTTTTTCCAGACAATATCTTTTAATTTAAAGTTCATAATTTTAATAGGTATTTCACCGCCGGCTAAAAATTCAGCTTCCTTACCGCTACGGCAAATCAATGTTGGGCTTGCTAAAATTTTTGAATCACCGCTAGATTCTGCAGCGTTAAGTTGTAGGATTAGATTTTCAGTGCTGTCGACAGCTTGACCAGCGATGCCAGCGGCATATTGTTCCGGCCATTTAATACCTAAATTACGGATTAGACTTTTTTTGATTTCAAAAAATTTAACTTCAATTTTAATATTATCCTCTAAGATTAGACGGTTAATATTGTCTTCGGTAAATAATCCTATTTTCAAAAGCGTATGAGCGATTTTTTGATGATCGGATTTGCTAGATGAGATCATCTTCCAAGGGCTAGATCGGAACATAATTTTTGTAGGCTTTGTTTCGTAACTGCGTAAGTAATCATTGATATATTCTAGAACTTGGCCTTCAAGTTTACGAGACATATCTAAATCTAAATAAATATATGACTTATGTAGATCCATTAGATTGATAATTTTTATGTAGTCATCAAAATTAAGAATTTTTCCTTTTAAGCAAATCGTATTCTGACAAAATGAAAGTTTGATATATGGAATTTTTTGAACTAATTTTTGCCATGTTGTATAGGATTCTTTAAGCCCAGCAGGAACAGCATAAAAATGAGTAAAATTTTGATCAATTTTAATTTTTGAATAACCAACGTGGATAGCCTTCAGCAATACAGCGGCGCCGATTTGTTTGGCAGAAAATATTTTAGCGTCTTCGATCCAAATTTTTGAATGTACTTTATGAATCAGATAGTCTTCGCCAATTTCAACAAGAATAGGTTCGCTGGCATAAAGAACACTTTGAAATATGAATACAACAGCCATTAAGATAATTTTAGTCATACTGGGGGTGTAGCAAAGATGAATGACCAGCCAGAAGTCATCTAGTTCAGATCAAATCCGAAACTAAATTAATTAATCCGCTTTGTCGGAAACGCGAAGCGTACGCTAACACCGTCGTTTTTATTTTCGATAAGCAGTTTGCCACCGTGCGATTTTAGTAAAGCCTGGCAAATGGTTAATCCCAATCCCAAGCCAACAGAATGGTTCATCACATTTTCATCTAGCGTAAATGGAGTCATGATTTTATCAAGAACACTTTGTGAAATTTGCGGGCCAGTGTTTTGTATTTCAAGAATAAATTGGCCTTTAACTATTTCAGTGCGAACTAAGATCTGACTTTGTGCTTGTCCAAATTTAGTGGCGTTATGAAGTGCCCGATGAATCATTGTTTTAAAGAAATTGATATCAGCCTCTAAAGTTGTGGCTTTAAGATCAAATTGAAATGTTTGCTGCTTAGTTGTCATCATTTTTTGAATATCATCAGTTGCTGAACTTAAAAATTTATCCAGCTGAATAGATTCTTTATGTACATTAATTTGGCCTAGTTCGCTTTTTACTATCAATAGCACATCATCAATAATATTTTTTAATTTATCTGAGGACTTGATAATACGATCGGTGAATAAGTTCTGCTCTTCAGATAGCAGTGTTTCTTTTAAAAGTCCTGCAAAACTTAATATTGAAGTCAGCGGAGTTTTTAGTTCGTGATTAATCAAAATCATAAATTGTGATTTTGTTTTATCTAAAGATTGCAATTCAAAAAGTGCTTTTTCAAGTTCACTATTTTTTCTTTTAAGTTCTTTACGAAGGCTGATTTTTTCATAGGCGTTATCAAGACTAGTTTGTAAATCAACCGGGTCCCAAGGTTTAGTGATGTACTTGTAAATTTGCCCTTTATTAATGGCTTCGATAACAGATTCTATATCTGTGTAGCCAGTTAAAAGAATACGAATACTTTCAGGATGGGTAACGATTGATTTTTCTAAAAACTCGACACCTGTAATCAGCGGCATCCGTTGATCTGAAATGATAATTGAGATATCTGGATTTAAGTCGAGATGGCTAAATGCTTCATCCGGTGTAGAGGCTTTTAGAATATTAAACTTCTTTCGCAGAAGTCTTTCTAAGGCCTCAAGATTATCTACTTCATCATCAAGAAAAAGAAGTTTAGGTTTCTGTGGTGCCGAGTTCA
>JAYSQO010000027.1:0-5349 GCA_043721535.1 Bdellovibrio sp.
TAAAAGCAGCTGAAACAGAGGGGTCCCAGTGGCATCTTCTTATAACTGCTTTTGACAAAACAGAACCGCAATTCATCGCAGACATAAAAGCAATGCTGCCTGAATTACCTATTGTGCAGATCATACCGTCTTCTCATGCAGATAAAGTTGCAGACAATTTTCAAAATGGTATTTTTGACTTTATAGTTAGGCCCATCCATTTACAACAACTGCAAATTGCTGTTGAAAAGGCTATATGTATGGCTAGCAAATCAAATGATAAGCTTCCGCAAACTCAAGATACTTGGACTGACTTAAAAAACAGGAAAAATAAAATCATTGGGACTAATCCAAAATTTTTGGAGGCACTTGAAGTTTCCCAAAAAGTTGCGAACTGTAATGCAAATATTTTTATCTGTGGTGAAAGTGGTACTGGAAAAGAAGTTTTTGCAAAGTACATTCATGAACAGGGTAAATGCTCTAAAGGTCCGTTTGTAGCTATTAACTGTTCTGCAATACCGGAAAACTTGCTTGAATCAGAACTTTTTGGTCATGCTAAAGGTTCATTTACCGGAGCCATTGATAAAAAAGTTGGACTTTTTGAAGAAGCTCAAGATGGGACTCTTTTCTTAGATGAAATTGGTGATCTTAGTTTTTCGCTACAGTCTAAATTGCTTCGCGTTTTACAGGATAAAAAAATAAAACGAGTCGGTGAAAATCAATACCGATCTGTAAATTGTCGAATTATTTCCGCAACACATAAGGATTTAACGCTTGAAGTGAACGAAGCTCGATTCAGAGAAGATTTATTTTTTCGCTTGAATGTTATACCTATCAGCATTCCACCGTTAAGAGATCGTCCTGAAGATTTAATTCCTTTAGCTGAATTTTTTCTTAAAAAGTATGCTGCAGAAAATAATTCATCCGCAACTTCGTTTTCGCCTGAAGCTATCAAGTTTATTTGTGATAACCCTTGGCGAGGCAATGTTCGCGAACTGGAAAACAGTGTTGAACGAGCCGTGATCCTAAGCCAAAGTCAGCAAATATCTATTGATAATTTCATGCCTTCAGCAGTTAAATTAATCAGTAAAACTGATGCGAATAAAGAGTTAGCTCTTTTGAACGCGAATGATTTTAACATTCATGTTACAAACGAACTACCTACGCTTAATTATGTTGTTAATAAATATATTGAGTACGCAGTCAGTAAAAATGATGGAGCTCGTGATAAAACGGCTAAAGAAATCGGTATTGACCGAAAAACGTTGTACAAAAGAATGAAACTTGGTGATTTATTAACTCATCAAATGAGTTTGTTTTAATGTGTCTGTTAAAGTGTTTTGGAAAAATTGTTGGGCTCTATCAGATTTAATATTTAAATTAAATTCTGATAATATCGCACGTTGTCTAGATGTCCAACTGTTATTACATTAAATTTCTTAAATCAATTCTGTCTCAAATAATTATTCTGGCATCGAAAGACATTCCATAATTTCGACTGATTCACCAGGAAAAATCGTAAAATGCGGATGCTTTAAAAAAATCTTCGCCGCAGCCTCATGAGACTCAGCCTTTATAACAACAAAAGCAGTCAGGTTGTTTTCAATATCAGTGATTCCGTTTGAATTAACCTCTTTAGTTTTACCTAACGGTGAACCTATATCGACGATGGCTTTAGAATATTCTTTGCTCCAATTCTTCCACTCGGTCATGCCCCTTTTTTCCCGTTCTTTTCGTGTTGCCGAATCAGCCGCCAACCACTTCTCATGCTCCAATCCAAGCGGAGACCCTGTATAAACGGCTAAGAATTTTTTCATCTGCGAACCCCTTTGTTTAGATAAAGTAATAGTTAAAGTGAAACTGTAGGTTTAAAGCCGCCGTAAATCATACGCTTACCGTCAAAAGGCATCGACTTCATATCCATAGGAAGGCGCGGATCTTTCATTACTTTTTTCAAAACTTGATCACGATGCTTACGCGATTTATAGACAATCCAAGAAAAGTATACAGTTTCGCTAGCTTTAAGCTTTACGCTACGAGGAAACGACGTCCATTTACCTTTTTTAACATCGTCCGCAATACATTCGATATATTCTTCTGCACCGTGTTCCTTCCAAATTTTGCCAGCTTTCATCGCTAATTTTTGATAAGCTTTTAAGTTTTTTTTTGGAACTGGTACCACAAATCCGTCTACATATTTAGCCATTTTTCCTCCTCGATTTTTTACATTACTTACATTACATATATACAGCTACAGCAATTTATATACCTAGTTTATAATTTCTTGTTGTCTCAATTAACTACCAGTGAGGATATAATCCCCACCTTAATGAAAAACGCGTGGTAAAGTCGGCCGGATTATATCCCATTGTCCTTTTGTAACTATTCAAGTGATTACAGAGGCAGATTGTATTAACCTCGTTATATTCAAAAGGATCTTCAAAATTATGAAAAAAAATTTCAGCCTTACATCACCAGCCCATAAACAAGATCGTCACATTGAATTACTCAAACATGAAATCAATAAATACTTGGCTCGTGAACGCAGAAAACCCCTTCCTGAAGGAGTCAGCCGCTGGGCCTTTGATTGCAAATGTGGTCCGGATGAAGCCACTGCTGCAGTTATACATGTATCCGTGATCGGTAAACATATTGACGAGATCGCGGCGACTAAGGCAGAAAACATTTACATTGAAATTCTTGCTAAACCAATTGTTCAAATTAAAAAATTAAAGCCCTCTGACGAAGATTAGGCCGGCCCGTAATATAATTAATTTGCGAATAAACCACAGTTTGCTTAATGTGATGAGTATATGAGTTCTGGATATCTAATGACCATTGAATTTTGGGAAATCGCAAGCTACGTCGTGACTGTCGTGGCTTTACCCTTTGGTATTATCGTTTATCTTCTTGAACAGCGTAAAGAACGCCAAAATGAAGATGAAGAATTATATCAACGTCTTTCAGATGAATATGCTGAATTTCAACAATTACTTCTTAAAAATGCCGATTTGAGATTAATTTCTGGCTACATTCGTAATGCAGACATGACAGATGAACAACGCGAAAGAAAAACAATTATCTTTGATCTTCTGGTGTCGTTATTCGAACGGGCCTACATCTTGGTTTACGACGATAAAATGTCGAAACAAAATTTACGTCTATGGGCCACATGGGAAGATTATATTCTGTTCTGGACGAACCGAAATGATTTCAGGGAATCTTTACCTGATTTATTAGAGGGCGAAGATCCCGAATTTTCTGCTTACATGAAAAAAATTGCTCAAGAAGCTAAGGCGTAATTACTTACACCTTTAAATATTTTTCTAAATCTTGGGCTCCGCCGATTAATACGCCTTTATGAAAAACTTGTGGAAAAGTTGGCCAGCCGCTCCATAATTTAATAGCTAAACGTTTTTTCCAACCACTGAAATAGCTACCGTTTCCGATATAGTGATACTGAATACCGCGATCTTTTAAAATGCCGCGGGCCTTAGTGACGACTGGGTTTTGAGCCATACCAACAATGACCCATTCATTCGATGATATAGCCTGTTCAACTTCAGTGACTGCATCCAAATGAAATTCGGTAATCGCAGATTTAGCATTAGTATGAAGTTTTTCAGATGATAGAATTTTTCTCATATTGTTTTTTCCTTTTGTGATGTTTACGCTTGTGGTTCATTAAATTGTCTTTGCAATAATTTAAAATAAAGCCCGTCTTTGTCAGCTGCTAATTCTTCATGACGCCCAGTTTGTAATATGCGACCGCCACTAATCACAAAAATTGAATCGGCGTCTTTCACAGTCGCTAATCTGTGCGCAATGATAATAGTTGTGCGCCCCTTCATTAAAATTTTCAGCGCATCTTGCACAAGGTGTTCACTGGCTGTGTCTAAATTACTAGTGGCCTCATCTAAAATAAGTAGTTTTGGATTTTTTAATAAGGCCCGCGCAATAGCAACCCTTTGTTTTTGCCCGCCTGAAAGCTGAATGCCGCGTTCGCCGACTAAGGTTTTAAAACCATCCGGAAATTTATTAATAAATTCTAAAGTGTTAGCTGATTTGGCAGCTTCTAGAACTTCGGCGTCTGTGGCCTCAGGTTTTCCGTAACGAATATTTTCTTCAATGGTTGATGAAATTAAAATTGGTTCTTGTGAAACAATACCGATTTGTTCACGCAACCATGAGGGCTTTAATTCTGTAATCGGCACGCCGTCAAAACGAATGATCCCCTGACTTGGATCATAAAAACGGGGAATTAAATTAGCAATTGTGCTTTTACCACCGCCAGACATTCCGACAAATGCAATCACTTGGCCTGCGCTAATCTTAAAACTTAAATCTGTTAACACATCAACATAAGGTCTGGTTGGATAAGCAAAGCGCACATGTGAAAATTCAACTTCGCCATGAACTGTTGTTAAAGTTTTCCCGATGTCAGCAAATGCAGGTTTGCGCTCGATAATTTCGAAAATACGTTGGCTTGCACCAACGCCAGCCATCAAGTCCCCCCAAAGGCTTCCTAAACTTCCGACACCAATCGCAACAACAAATAAATATAGTAAAAACTGAACCAGTTCGCCAGCTGATAGTGATCCATCAATAACTTCGCGTCCGCCGAACCAAAGCACAAAACAAATCGCTGTGACCCCTAAGACCATAGCTAAAGTCATAAATTCTGCGATCACATAAATACGCTGACGTGCAATTGAAAGTGCGCTTGTTAAAGCGCCTTCATAACGATTCACTTCATTTGTTTCTTGCACAAAAGATTTTATAGTCCGCAACCCTGAAATAGTTTCTTCAGCCACGATCGAACTGTTTGCCAGTGTAGCTTGAAATGATTTTGATAGTGCCCGAATCCTGCGACCAAAAAAATAGGCCATGCCCGCGACTGGAGGAATAATAATTAATAACACGGCCGATAATTTCCATGACGTATAAAACATAAACCCGAAACCACCGATCACTTGTGCTAAGTTTCTGAGTCCTTGGGAAATATTCACGCTAACGGTGTTTTGCAAAGTTGTCGAATCTGAAGAAAGCCTGCTCATCAATTCGCCTGTGCGATTAAAATCAAAAAAGGCCACTTCTTGCTTTAAGATGCTGCGATACAGTTGTTCGCGAAGTTTTAAAACAATGCGTTCACCACTTAAAGTAAAAAGATAATAACGAATATTTCCTGTGATCATGCTGATTGAAAGAGCCACGAACAAACCTAAGACGACTTTATTGAGCAAATCGTAGTCTTTGGTCGTTAAAACACTATCAACCATCCAGCGCACGAACTGTGGATAGATAAGCCCTGCGATACTAGAGATGACTAAAAAAAAGAGTCCCCATAATAAAGTGCCGCGTTCTAAATTA
>JAYSQO010000028.1:0-13701 GCA_043721535.1 Bdellovibrio sp.
GCACGCTATTGAACCCCATTTCGAGCAAAGTTTTTTTAACAATTTTTCTCATAGTTGAAAAATCATCAATAACTAAAAAACGCGTGTCTTTATTAAACATATAAATCCTCTTTCTGATCGATAAATAAAAATAGTTTAAATGGCCTCTCTTTATCGGTGTAAATGTAAAAAAAATAAGTAGTTTTTAAAAACTAGGCTAAAGGCCAACTATTTTTTGCCAACTTTTCCTATATTGTCACAGTTGATTTGCATTAAAGCAGGATGACGTTTTAAATGTTTTATTTACATGATTGTGGGTTGTTAAAACTCGCCAAATCATCACAGCGTCCTGTAGAAAAAATAAGTCGCATATTGTCTATTGATACGTTGTATTAATCTTAATAGGGGCCTAATACGATATGACAATCATACATTTGAAATTACTTATGTTTAAACTTAAATAAAAAACATCAACCCGTAACAAAAGGATATTTATGACTATCAATGAAGAAATCATCAAAGGTAAATGGCTTGAAATCAAAGGCGAGATCCAAAAAACTTGGGGAAAATTAACTGCCGATGAAATTGAACAAACTAAAGGTGATATGAAATCTATCGCTGGATTAGTTATGCAAAAGTATGGTGCAGAGACTGGAAAATTCCAAGAAGGATTTTCTAAAATCATGACAACTTTTCAAGATAAAAAAAATGAAATCGTAGAGAATCTTCAAGATAAAAAAGAGACTGCGATTGAAGACATTAAAACGAGTTTAAAATCATGATTTATACTTTATTTATTGGCTTGGTGATCGGTGTTGTTGCCAAGTTTTTAATGCCAGGTCGTGACCCAGGTGGATTTATTATTACAATCCTACTTGGCATCGGTGGCGCTATGTTTGCTAGCTGGGCTGGCAGTGCTTTTGGTGTTTACGCCAACGGTGAACCTGCAGGTTTTATCGCTGCAGTTCTTGGCGCAATGGCGATCTTATTTTTGTATCGTGCTTTATTTAACAACAGTAAAGCTTAATTTAATAATTAGGCTTAACAATTAACTGAGGAGAAAAAAATGAAAACAGTATTAGTATTAGCAATGTGTATCTTAGGTTTTTCAACTGTGACTTTAGCAGAAGAAACAATCGTAGAAAAAGCAACTGTGACTGCAAAAGATGCAAAACGCGCAGTTAAAAAAGGTGTTAACCGCACTAAAGAAGCAATGTGTGGCAAAATGACTGGCGACAGTAAAGTTGAATGTTTAGCGAAACATGCTAAGCATAACGTTACAGAAGGTGCTGATGCAGTTAAAGACAAAGCTTCAGAAGTTAAAAACGCTGTTGATTCTGACAAAAAATAGTTTAATTATTTTTAGATAAATAATCACAAGGCCGAGTCAGCGAAAGTTGGTTCGGCCTTTTTATTTATTTTCTTTTCTTCGCGGGACGGTTTTCAGCAACATTATTTGTGCTCCAAACAGACCTAATTTTCATTTTAACTTTATCATTAACTGGGATACCAAGCAAAGTTGGTCTAGTTACATTAAATTTGGACAGTAAAAGATCAAACTCTAAATTAACTTTTAATTGATTGCCGACTATTTTTATCGTGACGGGTACATTGGAAAAATATTTTTTTACAGAGGCGAATTCAATTTCAAAACCAATATTTTTTTGATTAAAAGTTTTCCCGACATCTATTTCAAAAGTAACAAGTGGATATTCAGTTGCCTTGGTGACTTCTAGCATATGCATGTCGCGGTTGCGATCGCCAGATTTAAAAGACACCACCTGTGTGGCGACTAAAAAATGACAGGTCTTTTCATCGCAAACGCCTTTCCCTTTTGCCACTTTTGAATTCCCCTTAACTGTCTTTAGCGGAAATTCAACAGTATATTCAATTTCTGATTTTTCAAGAAGCCAAGTTTGTGACTTGTCTGCACAATGGGTTTTCGTTACTGTAGTGAGACAAAATAGAACAGAAAAAATTTGTAGGTATTTCATAATTCACCTTTTATATTTATTAAAACTCAAAACTGACTGATAAAACAGAAATAGCAAAAGCTGCAATTGTTACTGCGGCCACATCTTGGTGATATTTTTCTGGGCTAGTAAGGTCTTCGTTTTTATTTCTTTTTTTCTTGGCCATATATCCTAAGACAGGTGTTAAAATCATCCCAGGTAAATGAATCCAAGCTAAATTTCTATGTAAAGAGCTTCCGCCAGTTGCCGGTCCAGAGTTTTTTTTGCGCCACACTGGGGCTTTAATTCCATAATAAGCAGATGCTCCGTATGCGACCGTTGTGGCTGTGCCAATAATCAAGTGTTCAATGGGTGGATTTTTTCCATTTCCGGCGTTTGTGAACGCAAAAGCCATAAGTCCTAAAGCCACCAGACCCCAGTTTTGATGTTCTTCAAGATAAAACCGTCTTTGATTAAGATTTCTTTGAAACTCTTTGTCTGGTATTAGATCTGATTTTTTATAACCTAGATCAAACAAATCAATTCTTTTGGTTTGATGATCGGCTGCCAAAGCTGGTGTGTACATATTCATAACCAGTAATGTCGTGATGGTAATTTTTAATATTTGAGTCTTAACTTGAAATATACGATTTTCCATTTTGGTCCAATCAAAGTGCGATTCTTGCATTTTGCTTTTAATAGGTTAAGGGTCTTATATGTGTCTGTGTAGTCCTAATCATGTTTACTACTGTGCAGAAAATATTTTTCCAGATGGTATTTGAATTCAATACAGACGTCCTGCCGCTAAATCCATTATATAGCTTACTAAGGCTAAGGGTTTGCTTTTTTTGTATCTTTTTCATTCTTAAATCACAGTCTTGCCTCAGTGTTAAATATTCAATACTTTTAGGGCTTCGGGGGCTTTTATGAACGTAGCTTTATCTTTTTCTATATCATTACGAATAATCCTAGTTTCATTATTCACTGTATTTTCAATTTCAGCGACCGCTCAAGTTTGGGATACTGCTGTTGATACGCAAGCGATTCCGCAAGACTATTCAGCGAAGCCTTTTTCTGAACTAAATTTTAAAACTGATCCATGGTTAAAAGAATATGCCGTAGTGATCGTGATTAACAAAGCCAACGAAGGTAATGATAAACAAACTTTACGTATTTATAAAAACCAAGTTTTAACTCATTTAACAAAAGTTTCTAGCGGTCGTGAAGAATACGAAAAAGGTTGCGACCCAGGTCAAAATCCAAAAGCCGATCACTGTTCTGCAAGACCTTATTGGTCAACAACACCGACAGGTTATTTTGATGTTGATACTTTAAATGAAAAATATTTTTCTAACTTATGGCAAACATGGATGCCTTATGCTGTGTTTTTTGAATCAGGCATTGCGACACATCAAGCCCCCGCTGGCACTGAAGGTCGCCTAGGTAAAAGAGCCTCTGGCGGCTGTGTTCGCTTACACCCTAACATGGCGCCAGTTGTGTTCAAAACTGTTGAAACAGCCAGCAAAGGTCTTGTGCCTAAAATGAATCGCGATGGCACTGTGGCTAAAACTAAGCAAGGCGATTTGATTCGCTGGCAGGGTTTTAGAACATTAGTGATTGTGCAAAATTTAATTACCGAGTAAGTTTTTGCAATGAATTTAGCTGATCCTCAATTATCTACACAGTTATCCACACACTTATCAGTAGCTGAACAAAATCGAAATTCAGTTTGGGATGAAAATTTTTTTAAATTATTTAGTGAATGCGAAGTAGGATTATTATCTGTTGATCCTCAACAAGGCCCGGATAGCTGGCCGTATTTAATTTGTGAAATTATCACTGAAAAAAATAAAACACAATTTGATAGTGAACGCATTGATAGCTCACAAAAAATATTAAAATGGCTTTCAACAAAAGGCATTGGTCTTGTGGTTAATCCACGACGCGAACCTTATCCTGATTTTGTTTTCTCATTCGGCATGATTTGGTCATTTATGGAAACGGGTTATTTTATCAGATCTAATTTAGCATTAGATCAGGGACAGTCGTCTGGTGAAGTTGACTATTCAAATCAAAAAATTATTTCCGGGGCACCGACTGAACAATTTCTTCCGCTGTATGTTCGTCAGACAATGAAAAGTTTTTTAAATGATCAAAGCGTGTTTAATCCGAGGATGTTAATGATATCAGTTGATGCGAAAAATTATGATTTAGCTTTTTCTTTAGAATCACTGGATAACCCGCCAGAAAAAGAGCACGCTGGTATCGCAGAAGCTCTTTCGTGGTTTTTACCACCACATTATTCAGTGGTGCTTATTAGCGAAACAGGGCTGCCAGCTTTTACTCAACTTTAGCAGCCATTCTGTTTTGTCTATTTGTCCTATGACGGTAGCAAATCCATTAAACATTCACGCCAATACTGTGGAGCTTCACGGCTGTAATCAATAGCTACTTGAAAGCCTTTTTTACCTAAGAATTTGGTTCTCGCTACTGTTCCTGATATTTCAAGATCCATTTCATGAATATTAAAATAAACCTTCTTGCCTATCAGGGAGTCGATATTCAGATTTGATCGTAAGTCTTTCTTTAAAAAGTCTTCACGCTTGAATTGAATCAGAATCCCTGTTGATGACGCCTGAATGATTTCACCGTATTTAGCTAGCTTTTCTAAGCTTTCTAGTGACGAAAAAGAATCAAGCGTCAATGGCACAAGGTCTTTTCCAATATCTTTTCTAGGCGATGACCGAAACTTTCTATTCACTGCACCCATAAATTAAGTCCTCCGATATTAACTTCATCGGGTCGAACTAGACTTTGGTTAAGTAGCGGCTGTTTGAAATATTTTTTAAGTCAAATCAACGAAAAAAATTGAACTAATATGAGTCAAATCATGAAAAATATAGCCATGGCCTTGTTTTAAATTGAGATTATCTGAATGGTAACCATCAAAAGAATAAAAACTTCCGAAGTTTGATCTGATCTCTTTCCAGTTCTGTATTCTGAGGTCAGAAGCCACTGTTGGCTTATCAACGCGGTGTAAAGATAGGGCTTTGAACGTGGCTTCTTTAGCGGGCCACAGGTAAAACAATTGCGGTACTGATTTGATTTCACTGCCTTGAGAAATTCTTTGGATCACATCTGGCTTAATACGTACGATTTCTTCAATATCGAAACCTACGGGTTGTGAACTGGTGATAAATCCCCCTAAGCTTTGGCAATGTGAAATAGACACAAACTTTTCTTTTAGTCTTGGTGGGATATTTAAATTTTGTAGATTAAAAATATCTTCTGAACCGAGCTCAGACATATGCAGTTCAATAATTTTATTGCGAATAGCTAAGCGATAATTTTTTTCTTGGGAATTAAATTTATCACTGAGCATAAGATTTACTTCTAAGATATCATCTAACACAGTGATTTCTGAAATAATTTTTTGCGCGAAAGTATTAAAGGGTAGGGCCATGAAATTCCTTTGGCCAAGTCACTGTCTGGCCCGAAGTTATTTTCATCATTCGATCTAAAGATAAAAAGGCTTTTTGTCTTAATTTTTCATCTAACACGACTGCAGGTTTAAAGGTTTTTAAGGCTTGCAATATTTTTTCAAGACTATTCATTTTCATATAAGGGCAGTCATTGCACGCGCAGTTTTCATCAACTACGGGGGCTTGAATCAGTTCGGCTTCTGGACGTAGTTTTTTCATTTGATGAAAAATTCCTGTTTCAGTGGCCACAATAAACTTTGTATAGTTTTTGTTTTTTTCAACTTCTTCTAGTAACTTAGAAGTTGATCCAATCACAGTGGCATATTTTAAAACAGCATCATCACATTCAGGGTGTGCAATCACTAGCGCATCAGGATGTTTTTTAATCAACTTTTGTAAACGTTCAGCATTAAATAACACGTGAACTTCGCAGGCGCCAGGCCATAAAATAAATTCTCGGTTTAATTTTTTGCTCAGCCATTTTCCTAAGTGTTGATCAGGGCCAAATAAAATCCTACGGTCTTTAGGAATTGATTCAACAATTTGCGCAGCATTACTAGATGTGATAATCACATCTGAAATCGATTTTACTTCGGCGCTGGAATTTATGTAAGTCACACAGATCGCATCGGGGTACTGCATGCGCCAAGCTAAATACTTATCATAGGGTGAGCCCTCAACTAACGAACAGCTGGCTTTTAGATCGGGGACTAAAACAGTTTTTTCTGGATTTAAAATTTTCACACTCTCAGCCATAAAGACAACCCCGGCTAAAAGAATATTTTTTTGTGAAACTTGTTGGCCAATTTTAGATAAATAAAAACTATCACCGACATAATCGGCTACATCTTGAATAGCGCCCTCTTCATAGTAGTGGGCCAGAAGAGCAACGTCTTTTTCTTTTTTTAATTTATTAATTTGAACAAGGATATCCATAGTGGATATATTATACCAAAAAAAGATTAAACTGTCGATCCACCTTTAAGAACTTGGATAATGGATTTTGACATCATTTTAAAGCTTTCTAGAACACCTTTGCCTTCAAAGGCACAGGCTTCGATTTCTTGTGCGTTAAATCGGTTTAAGTGCTTTCTAAGCTCTTGAATAGGTAAAGCTGTTGGCAGATCACGTTTATTGTATTGCAACAAAAGGGGGATCTCTTTGATGTTATAGCCCTGCTGTTGCAGATTTTTTTCTAAATTATCTAAAGCCTGTAGATTTTCATCTAAACGGTCAGCTTGTGAATCAGCCACAAAAATAACGCCGTCGATACCTTGTAAAATTAATTTTCTCGTCGCATCGTAAACAATTTGGCCAGGAACACTGTAAACATGAAATCGGGCTTTAAATCCCCGAATCTCACCAACATCTAAAGGCAAGAAATCAAATAATAAAGTTCTTTCGATTTCTGTATTTAAAGCCATTAATTTAGATTTTTGATCTTGAGCCAAACTTTGATACATCCACTGAATGTTTGTTGTTTTACCACCTAGCGAAGGCCCGTAGTAAACAATCTTGCAGTGAATTTCTTTGGCATTATGATTAAATAAAGACATTATAGCTCAACTCTGTTTTCTAAAGCGCGACCCATCGTACGATCGTCGATAAAATCAATATCAGATCCCATCGGAATACCGTGGGCGATTCTAGAAATTTTAACACCTTTACCTTGCAAAGCTTTTGTTAAATATAAAGCTGTTGTGTCACCTTCAAGATCTGCATCGAAAGCTAAGACCACTTCTTTAATCTGTATGGCTTCGCCGTCGATTCCTTTTTGAAGTCTGTTGATAAGCTCTTGGATTTTTAAATCTTTCGCTGTGATACCATCTAAAGGCGAAATCACACCATGCAGAACATGATATCTACCACGAAAAGCACCTGACGATTCAATGCGTGTAATATCAGAAGGCTCCTCAACTAAACATAAAAATTCTGAATTGCGATGAGGGTCTTCGCAAAACTTACAGATTTCACGATCCGTATAATTAAAGCATTCAGGGCACGTGTGCACTTCAGTTTGAATACGTAAAAGTGATTCAGATAATCTTTCAGGATAGGCATCTTTTGATTTTAAAATAAAATACGCAAGCCTTTGAGCCGTCTTAGGACCGATTCCTGGTAGACGACTTAATTCGTGAACTAATTTTTCTAAGACAGGTATTTGTAGCATTGATTAAAACATACCTGGGATATTCATTCCGCCAGTGACTTTAGACATTTCTTTAGCTGATTCATCTTTAGCTGTTTTCAAAGCTTCGTTTGCAGCTGTAGTGACTAGATCTTGCAACATTTCAATATCACCAGATTTCATAACTTCAGGATTAATTGTTAAGGAAAGAATTTTGTTTTCACCATTAACTTTGACTGTGACTGCTCCACCACCAGATGAACCATTAAACTCACGCGTTGCTAATTCTTCTTGAAGTTTTTTCATTTTAATTTGCATTTGGTTTGCTTGTTTCATCAAACTTGCCATTCCGCCTAAGCCCTTCATAATTTACTCCTTATGATGAATAATTTTAGCTTGTGCTTTAAAAACCTGTTGTGCCTTTTGCACACGGGGGTCTTTTAAAGCTTCGCCTAAAAAATCAGTGTGCATTTTTGCTTCAGATTCTTTTTCTTTCTTTAAATTTAAACTTAAAGAAGATTCACCTGTTGCAACTCTAGTCTTAAGTACATGAAAAGCATAGCCTGCACCAAAGAACGAATCAATAGAACCTTGTATTTTTTCTTGAGTTTCAGTTTGCATGAATTGTTCACCTAAAAAGTCGAATTGCGGTGGAAATTGCAGCTGTAAAAGACGATTGTCTAAGCCTGCAAAAACAGCGTTATCTAATTTAGCACCTAAAAATGCATCCTGCTGTTTAACCTCTTGAACAAATAATCCCCAGCTTTCAGCGCCGGGAAGGGGTTTAACAACAGGTTTAGAGACCACAGGTTGAGGAATTTCTTTAACAGTCACTTGGGGTAAGCTAGGCAGTGCAGGAACTGGAGGAGTTTTAGAGAACTCCTCCAGTGGCTTTGGGCGCTGTGTAATAACCTTTTGGATATCCACAAACAAAGGCGCCTGTGACATTCGTAGCAAACAAACTTCGAAAACTAAATATGGATCATTTGATTTATGAAGATCAGTTAGGCTTTTTAAAGCCATATCAAATAAAATATGTAAATCCGATTCAGACTGCGCGTTGGCATAGTCTTTTAATAAAATGATTTCTTCAATCGGCAGATCAATAAGTGTGTCATTTTCAGGTGCGGTCTTTAGTAGTAAAGTATGACGAATTAATTGAACAAGATCTTCTAAAAACAAATTAGGACTAACGCCTATTTGATGAAGCTTTTCTAAATCAGAAACTATTTTTTGTGAATTTCTTTCTAGTAGCGAAGCAAAAACACTGAAAATCAAATGACGATCAGTTAGTCCTAAAATTTCAGATACTGCGACTTCAGTCAGTTGACCGGAAGAAAAATTAATTACTTGATCTAATAAACTTAAACTATCGCGCGCTGATCCATCACCTTGTTTAGCGATCATCCATAAAGCCTTTTCTTCAGCTTTGATATTTTCTAAGTCACAGATTTTTTTTAAATGTGCTGTGATTTGTTTTAATGGGATTCGGCGTAAATCAAATCTTTGGCAACGCGACAATATCGTTTGTGGAATTTTATGAACTTCAGTTGTGGCCATCATAAAAATCACATGCGCTGGCGGTTCTTCTAGTGTTTTTAACAAAGCATTAAACGCTGATGTTGAGAGCATATGAACTTCGTCGATAATAAATATTTTGTATTTTCCTGATGTTGGCATGAACATGACGCTATCGCGTAAATCTCTGATCGCATCAACACCATTATTTGAAGCTCCGTCGATTTCAATCACATCGATAGCGCTACCTTTTGAAATTTCAAGACAGCTATCACATTTGTGACAGGGGCTAAAGTTCACGGGATCAGTGCAACGTAAAGTTTTTGCAAGAATTCTGGCTGAAGATGTTTTTCCTGTTCCGCGAAGGCCTGTGAAAAGTAAAGCATGTGGAATACGATTATTTTTTAAAGAATTTAAAAGCGTTTGCGAAATATGATTTTGCCCGATCATTTGATCAAAAGATTGTGGTCGGTATTTCCGGGCTAAAACTTGGTATGACAAAGTAAGTCCTCAATAAGAGCTAGGCACCCCATATCGCGAAGCTTTGCAGACACCGTTGCTTCCTTCCGGACCTAGCGGGATTCACTGCAAAGTCTACCGTATGGGACCTAGCCATAGACTGGTGTATATGAATTACCCTGCTATATCAGTCATTAACACAATACGTTAGACGATTAATTTCTCTGATAAAGCCTAGGGTATATTATTGCTAGAAAGTGGAGATTGAATCATCCAATCCATTGTGGTTTCGCAGGTATTTTTATCACTGCTGGTTCGTTTCAGTTTTACATCAGGAATCGGTATTTTTGTTTTATTGCTAACATTTAATGCAGAACTAATGCCTCTGTCTAATAGCCCGCCTAGGAATAAATTCATAAAAATATTTTTAAATTTTCCGTCGGTATCCACGTACTGAATACACGGGTCGCCGTTGCAGTTTTGCACAGTCATTTTTATTTTAGCAGCAGCATTAGGTGATGCTGTGAAAAACAAAATTTTCTTTTTTATTTCAGCGTCGACATCAAAAACAATTTGTCCGTTTTCACAGGAAATCTTTGGCGGTTTATCTAAATTAATCTTTATTCCACCTTTGCAGGTTTTAGGATCTTTGCTATCAAGGCACATATCTAGTTTTTTATTTTTAGCCATAGCGTTCATGTACTGCTGTAAAGTATTCGTGTTTATTTTTGTACTGATATCAAAATCAGAATCTTTACGATCTGTAAATTTCGGAGTCACTTCTGCGCAGTTCGGATCATTTTTCATAATATTACCGCGAATCATGTTTAACGCGCGCGAATTTTGATCAATCATGACGTCTGTATCAATTGGTAACCAGTCATTAGCAATTTTTTCTTGAAGACGAATTTGCTTCATATAGGCCTCGCCTAATAATTGTTTCAAAGCGATTTTTTTTGTCGTTTCTTTCGGGCCTTGAGCATCGATTTCTTTTTGTAGCTTATCAACTTCTTTCATCAAAGCTTCTGAATCAATCATGTTTTGGATATTTAACGATGGCACTTCAGAAATTTGATTCCAGTAGGCCGGTAAATTTCTCATGTCGGCATTAGCTTGCTTTTCAACGTTAGGGATAATTTCTTTTTCTAAAGCGGGGCGAATAATCGCATCATTAAAAGTATCACTTTGATGAAGCAGACCACCTAAACCCAATGCCGCCTGTGCAAAGACTGCATTATCAACATTATCATAACCAGAATTATCAGCGGCAGCATAAAGCTTTGTTAATTGCATTTGATCACTAAATTCAGGAACTAGATTCATTATTTCAGGAGGATTCGCCATAAACTGTGAAACTTCATCTGCGCTATTCGCATTCGGCCAGCGAACAGCTTTAATTTTTTGAATCACAGCTGATTTCCCACCTAATTTTTCTTTAATTAGGTTATCAACAATTTTTTCAAGTTCTTCGTGCTTTAGATCATCAAACGATGGGTCAACAAAAAGTTGACGAATTAAATTCTGGCGCATGTCTTTATAAGAATTTTCTGCAAACTGTGGATCTTTGGTTGTTTTGATAAATTTATTTTTCGTTGAATAGTATTTTTGATATAGATTTTTCTTCTGCTGTTCTGATTTATAAGTCGTATTTAAATTTAATTTTGTTTTTAAACTGCTTGCGCCAACTTCGATGCTGGATGATTTATTTTTAATGTGCACTAAATCTTGCAGCTTGCCAGACTTAGGATCTATATAGGCTTTCATGGTATAAACTAATTTTGAATTTTCTGTCGATTCGACTTCAAAGCGTGATTTCGGAATAAAATTTTCTTTTTTACCGTCTTTAAATAGAACTTCTAAATCACCAGAAATTTTTAAATCTTGAACAGCGACTTTGAATTCGCATTCTAGTTTTTCACATTTAATAGGACCGGCTAGTTTTAATTTCAGCTTCTCCAAGTTCATGTTTGCCATGTCGGCTTTAAAAGGCCGCATTTCTGTATCGCTGCCAACTGTCGTGTCAGTCAAGTTAGGCAAACCAAAGCAAGGGTCATCTTTTTTTGCAATTTTCTTTTTGATCGCAGTTTCTAATGTTGTGGGGTTACATTTTGAATAATCGATATCATAATCAAACTTAAGATCTCTAAATCCTGTACGATTCACGACTTCTTCGTTAAATGTTTCAAAGTTCTTAACTAATGCAGACTCAATAATTCGTGAAAGACCAGAATTAGTAATGGCGACTTCAGCTAGCGGGGCGCACGGGCCGCAGTTGACTTGGGCCTTCAAGTTGAGGCTAAAAAATAGTACAAATAAAGCTGTTGAAATAATTGATCTCATTCTACAAGTTATCGGTGTTTTAAATACCAATCAAAAATGAGCCCTAAACTGTCGAAAGTTTTTACACAATAAAAGGCCAGTGCTTGCGAATCGAAATTCAAGTTGGATAAAGTCACGATTAAAGGAGCCAGATCAGTTATAAACTGAATTAGTGTCTCATAATAAGACTGGACCCATTCTTGAATAGATATTCTACAGCAGGAGTATTTTATGAATAAAATGTCATATTTAATGTTATCAGGTTTAATCGCTACATCTTTTTTAACAGTGAACTGTCAAAAGTCACCATCTAAAAGAGGTATCAAATCTAAGACATCATTAGAAAATTTAGATTTGACTGGAAAGCCAGATAATAAAGCCACTGCAGTTGATAAAAAAAATGACACAGCAAATGAAACAGCGAAATTACAAGCTTGTACTGATGCAACTAAAGCGGCCATTATCGATTTAAAAAAATTAGGTGAATCAACAAGAATTTTAGCTGATTCTGAAGAGGGAAAATCTGAATCTAATTTAGTAATTATTTTACAAAATAGAAAATCAATCGTTGAAAAATGTGATGCCGTTGTTGCTGATTTAGCGAAATACACAGAACAATCTTGTGCAATTGGTCAACAACCAGTTTCTACACAAATTATTTTACAAGCTTGTATGAAAAATGGAGAAGAACTTAAAAAAGAAAATAACACTGAAAATAAATATGCTGTTCAAGCTGAAAAAGCAGAACGATTACAAAAAAGTGTCGACAAACTTATTGGTTCAGAATTTATTTTATCTGATGATGGAAAAGCTTTACTAGGTAAAGAGGATTTAAGTTTTGAAAAATATGTTTCTAAATCTGGAATCAGTTATTCATCAAATGGTTTAGATACAATTATCGCAGCTAAAGACATCGCCTGTTCTTTTGCGGTCGCTGATACAAAAGATATTCAATTAAATAAAGAAGCTAAATTGAAATTAATAGCAATTGATGCAGAAACTACGAACATCCCTGAAGATTTCAAAGGTAAAGCAGCTTCTTTTAATTTTGTTTCTGTAAACTCAGACGATGAAAACACAAACGCGGCTGCATTTAACTTGGTTTGTTTAAATGTTGATTCAGCAAAGTTAGATATTACTAAATTGAAAACAGCTTTAAGCACTGCACTCAAATTAAAATAGTTAATTAATACTGACTCGCAATTTTTCTGAGCGAGTCAGTTTCTTCTGCCCAGTATGAGTAGGTTCCAAATTCAGGGAATATTTTTGGAAAACTTGGATCTGCCCAGCGATTTAAAATCCACCCTGCATAATTAATCACACGGTAACATCTTAAAAGCGGTACTAAAGCTAAATCAGCTTCATCAAAATAACGAAGCAGTTCATAACCTTTCATAAATTCTTCATATTCTTTTGTGTTCGAAAAGTTTTCATCAGGAAAAATCATCCAGAAATCTTGAATGGGTGGGCCATTCACAAAATCATCAAAATCAACCAATGTGATTTCATTGTTACCAGCATCTAGTAAATTACCGCGGTGTAAATCACCGTGAATGCGAATGTAATTTTCTGGCTTAAGTTGATCGTCTAATTTCTGAAACACATCTTCAGCGATATCAAAATAATCATTACGAACTTCTGGTGCCACGTGGTCATAAAGCTGATCCAGAATTTGCCATTTGTTGCCTAGCTGTGGGCCCAAGGATTCACGATTGTGGGCGATCTTACGTTCACCTACGTTGTGCAGCGTCGCTACACAATGGCCTAATTTAGAAAACTGAGGCAGTAAAATTTCTTGCATCATGCGACCACGAACTTTTTCGTAGTAACAATATAAAATCCCGCTACTATCAAACACTGTTTC
>JAYSQO010000029.1:0-5227 GCA_043721535.1 Bdellovibrio sp.
GTATCAAGAATTTAATAACAATAAATCAGTTTGATTTGTATCTAGATCTGGGCTGTGCAAACAACCCATGAACCAAGATCCTAGGGGCATTTCTCTGGGACAGTTTCAAAGCACTACGATCTTAAAGCGCGACGTAATACTTTACCCACATTCGTTTTTGGGATTTCAGTCCTAAATTCAACATGCTTTGGAATTTTATAATTCGTTAAATACTGTTTTGTATGTTGAATAATTTCTTCGGCAGTTAAACTTTCATCTTTTTTCACAATAAAGACTTTAACGACCTCACCGGAATGTTCGTCCGGTACGCCAATCGCAGCTGCCTCTAGAACTTTGGGATGTTTCATGACGGCGTCTTCAACTTCGTTTGGGTAAACATTAAATCCTGAAACTAAAATCATATCTTTTTTACGATCGACAATTTTAAAAAAACCATCTTGATCCATCGTTGCGATATCACCAGTAAAAAGCCATCCATCTTTAAGTACATTACGCGTTTCTTCAGGTTTGTTGTAATAGCCCTGCATGACTTGCGGACCTTTCACACATAATTCACCAGGCTTTCCTGTGAAAGTGACATCATTGCCTGCATCATCAATTAATTTAATATCAGTATCTGGAAGCGGTAAACCGATTGTTCCAGCCTTGTCGGTGCCATCAATAGGATTACAGCAAGCAACCGGTGATGTTTCCGTCAGCCCGTAGCCCTCGATCACATCAGTGCCTGTAGAGACTTTCCAGCGTTCTTTAACAGCATTTTGCAAAGCCATTGCTCCAGCCACAGAAATTTTTAAATGAGAAAAATCAACAGACTTAATATCTTTATGTAAAGCTAAAGCATTATACAAAGTATTCACGCCAGTCATGATCGAAAATTTTTCTGATTTCATGGTTTTAATAAAAGCGGGGATATCGCGGGGATTCGTAATTAAAATATTACTTGCGCCGTATCTCATGAACGCTAAGCAATTTACAGTTAAAGAAAAAATGTGATACATCGGAAGTGGTGTTAAACAAATTTCTTCACCTTCGATTAATTTCGGTCTCATCCATGCGCAAATCTGTAACATGTTAGCGATAATATTTTGATGCGTCAGTACAGCCCCTTTTGAAACACCCGTTGTTCCGCCCGTGTATTGTAAAAAAGCTGTATCTTGAGATCCAATTTTTGGTTGCACATAAGTTTTATGTGCACCTAATGCCAAGGATTCTTCCCATGAGTGATGTTTGAATTGGTATGATGGCACCATTTTTTTTACATTTTTTAAAACGAAATTAATCAATTGTTTTTTTGGAAAACCTAATTGATCGCCCACTTCAGTGACGATCACATTTTTGATCGGGACGTCGTTTTGAATTTGCTGATATAAATGGGCAAACTGCGCTAAGATCACTAAAGTCGTTGCTCCGGAATCAGTAAATTGATGTTTCATTTCTGGCGCTGTATAAAGTGGATTTGTATTTACAACAATAAGGCCTGCACGTAGGGCGCCAAATAAAGCCACAGGGAATTGAATTACATTTGGCATTTGCAAAGCAATTTTGTCGCCCTGTTTTAAACCTAAAGTGTTTTGCAGATAAGAAGCAAATTGTCCTGATAAGCGGTCAAGATCATTGTATGTGATACCAATACCAAAATTTTTAAATGCAGGCTTATGTCTGAACTTTCGGACAGATTCATCAAGCACTTCAAGAATATTCGTATATTCGTCAAGTTGAATGCTTTGAGGTACAGTTTTAGGGTATCTTTTAGTCCATATTTTATTTGTGTGTTTTTCCATGTGATTAGTGTAACTAAAACTTGAAAAAGTTGAACATAAAACGTCATAATAAAATAATGATTAGGACTTTTACCGATATGAAGATCTCAAGACTGCTTTTTGGCCTGATGTTTATCTTGAATATGACATCATGCACCTCTAAAAAAAACGAACTGAGTCTGGCCCAAATTGATGATCATGACAAAAACTTAACAGTTTCACAGACTATTGTCTTAAAAACTGTTGATGAGTCCATGGTTAAAATAAAAAACCAAGCGCAAGTTTTTAGATTTTTAGCTAGTCTTGAGAATGAAATTTTGAAATTAATTATCCCCACAAGTCTTCCTGTTGTGAATCAATTCGATGTGCTGAGTTACGCTTTTGATTTACAAGCCCAGATAAAGCGTCCTTCGTTAAAGTCCTATGAGTGCCAAAAAATTAAACTAAAAATCGCAGAAAAAAAAATCACAGTTTTAAGTGAATGTGAAAAGCCTTTTAAGACTTTAGCTGAAATTGATGTGCTAACTGAAAAACTTTATGTGATTCGATTTATTAATGCCTCCTGGGCAAGTGTTGTTGGAATAAGTGCAACACTACAAATCGAGCCACGCGAATGCGTTGTTAAACTCAAGACTAATAGTCTAATTGAAATGGAATGCACCAACACCACATACACTTTGAAAGCTGACTCGCATTTACAGGACTTAAGAATCAAAAAATATAGTTACAAATCTAAAAAAGAAACTAAAGACAGTAATGAAGTCGCTGTAGAAGCAGCCATTTATAAAGATCTCATTGAAATTAAAAAAATTAAGATGACTGTGCCATTTTCAGGCCAAATTAAAATTATAGAAAAAGAAATTGAAGTTAAAGACGATTTTGCGAATTACAACAGTCAAGCTGACGCAGTTGAAGTTCAAAATGTAAAAAGTGTAGCTAGCCAAACTGAAATCAATGAAAACGGCCTAGAATATAAAGAAGACATTAAAGACAGTCCTAAAGACGAAGTCCAACAGCCGTTTCGATAAAACTTATAATGTCAGATTCGGTGGTGTCCCAGCTAGTCATCAATCGACATTCATAGCTATGTTCATCCCACACATAAAAAAAATGTTTTTCACGTAGGGGCTTAATCCACTGTTTAGGGATAATTGCGAACACAGCATTGCTTTGAACATTTTGAGTGATTTTTATTTCAGGTAAGTGAGTTCTGATTTCTTTTTCGAATTTTAAAGCCATTTGATGGGAATGTTCAGCGATTTTTAAGTAGAGCTTGTTATCAAAATAAGCTAAGAATTGATTTGCCATGTATCTTGTTTTTGAAGGCAACTGGCAAAGTTGTTTGCGATAATATTTAAAATCTTTTTGTAATGATTTATTTAAAATAATAACAAGTTCACCAAATAAAAATCCATTCTTTGTGCCGCCAAAAGAAATCAAATCAACACCCAAATCAGTGGTTAAATTGGCTAGATCATATTTTAAATAATGGGCAGCGTTGGCTAGCCTTGCTCCGTCAATATGTACGTACATTTGTTGATCATGGGCCCAAGCAGTTATTTTTTTTATTTCATCAATTTCATAAACCGTACCAAGTTCTGTGGGTTGAGTGAGGCTGATCATGCGGGTTTGGCTGTAGTGTTGATCGCCTCTGCGAATCAGATTTTTTTTGGCATCGTCTAAATTTATTTTTCCAGCCGCTGTAGGCAATGTGATCAGTTTTCCGCTGTAACTTTCAGGGGCTGCGCATTCGTCGAGATGCAAGTGGCTGATGTCAGAAACAAAACAGCTTTCAAAAGATTTAAGACCTGCTTTCAAACATAAAACATTGGCCGCTGTGCCATTAAAAACCAAATGTGATTCGGCATTTTGGCCGAAAATATTTTTAACTTTTTGTTGCAAAGCAAGCGAGAGATCATCAGTTCCGTAACTGGCAGCAAAGTCATGATTGCAATCAATTATTGATTGCATTATCAAAGGGTGAACAGAGGTGTGATTGTCGCTACCGAAACTTCGCATTTGAAACCCTTAAAAAATCAATTATGAATTAAAAATATAATGGTGTGCTAATAGTGCCGCTGTTTTTGATGTTTGAGAATCACGATCAAGAGGCGGAGAAACCTCGTAAATTCCAAAACCTTTTACGCTGGAAGTGTTGTAAAGTTTTTTGAGAAACTTTAGACAGTCCATTGTTTTTAATCCCGTGGCCCAAGCCTGTGAGCAGCCACCAGCTTCAGCGGCTGTTAGGCCATCAATATCAAAACTGACATAGACGGGTCTTTTTAATGAATTAGCATTTAAAGTTTTTAATTCAGTTTTCTCCCAAAGATAAATCCAGCCAAAGTTTTCAATGTCATTCAGGCTAACGATTTCAATATTTTGCTTCTTAGCCCATTGATAATGTTGTGGTGAATTACACTGCGGTTGAATGCCGATTTCAATCAGATGAAATTGGTCTTTGTATTTTTCATTGAGTCTATAAAATGGTGTCCCGCTATTAAAACCCAGTGTTGGTGGTCGCACATCAAGATGAGCATCAAAATTAATGACAATTGGCTTCAGTGATCCTGGATTATTTTTAGATTCAGCTTTGTATTGTGAAACAAAAGCTGCCGTATCAGAATAACCGTAATCGTGGCCTCCACCTAAAGTGAGAATGCGAACATTTTTTTTATAAAGATTTTGTGCGATATTCAAAGCAATTTCATGCCTTTCACCTAAAGTCTGTAAGTGATTAGGTGGCGCTGCGGTCGCGGGAAGCAAGTCGCCAAGATCACAAATTTTAGCTTTAAATTCTGTGCATTCAAAAGACGGTGTCATTTTGTAAAGAAACTGACGAATTGTTTTAGGGGCTAATGCTGCTCCAACACGACCGCCATTGAGTTTAATACCTTCATCGTCGGGGTAACCGATAATTGCAACATCACCGGATTCTGGAATGGCTGTTAAGTTTTGTTTAGCCAGATCACCAAGCCTGATATCTTGAGGATCATTTTTAGAGAAGTAAAGATCGTTTTGGCTGGGAGTCAGCATTAAGAAGTCTCCTTAAAACAATCGAATCAAGAACAGCGTCTGTTTGATTGTCAAAAAGTTGGATTTCGATATTATCTTCGTCGTGAATCATCAGCTCACCAACAAAGCTGTTGTCTTGTGATGAAATCAATAAATTCCATGTATCGATATCGGGGTTAATAAAAAAATTATATTTATTTGCCTGCGGTTTTGCCGGAGTCTTAGTGTTTTGTCGAACGCACTGACCTTTGCTGTTCGGAGTATAGACATAAAATGTTGTGAAGCCTGTGAACTCGTAACAGAGATTGGTTTCACTCTTCCATGTACCTAACAATGTTTTTAGGCCAACGTAATCGACAGAATTAACGTAAATATGATTTGGATTGTGCTCATTAACCGTAGCTGTTACAGAAACATAGTCACCAGCACCTAAACGATCAATTTGTTGTTTAGAG
>JAYSQO010000030.1:0-33678 GCA_043721535.1 Bdellovibrio sp.
AACATCTGGCCAAGTTTTATCAACTAATGGAACAGGCGTATTAAGTTGGTTAACGACATTATCAACTTCGTTAGCATCTGGAACAATGTTTGTCGGTAACACAGCAGGTGTTGCAACAGCAGTTTCATTATCAGGTGATGCAACATTAACAAGTACAGGATCGTTATCATTATCAAGTGTTGGCGCTGGTATCACAAGTGGTTCAGCTTATGCGAAAGTCATTGTTGATGGTAAAGGCCGTGTTGTTAGTGCAACTAGCTTAGCAGCTACAGATATTCCAAATCTTGATACAACAAAAATCACTTCTGGTGCTTTTTCAGTCGCACGTGGTGGTACAGGCGTATCATCATTCACAGCAAATTCATTAATCGTGGCATCAGGCACAACATTAGCCGGAATCACGTGTGCATTGAATGAAATAGTTTATTGGAATGGAACAGCTTGGACATGCGGAACTGTTTCAACATCTTTAGGATATACTCCGGTAGCTTCAGTATCAGTAACAACACCAATTTCAATAACTGGTCCGTCATCTTCACCGACAATTAGTTTAGCAAACAGTGGTGTGACGTCAGCTTCGTATGGTAGTTCAACAGCAATACCAACATTTTCTGTTGATTTATTCGGTCGTATCACTATTGCCAGCTCAACGGCTTACACAGATGCAACAGGTGCAGCTAAAGGTATCGTACAAATCGGAAGTAACATCACGGTAACAACCGGAACTATTTCAGTGACATCAGCAAACGTGACAACAGCTTTAGGAAATCAAGTTTCTGGTACGTTCTTAGCTGGCCCTGCAGTGGGTGGAGCAGCAGCGATCCCATCATTTAGAACAATCGCATCAGCTGACTTACCATCTACAGGCGCAACTGGCGTATTTTTGAACGGTGGAAATACTTTCGGAACATCGGGCACAGTTGGCACAAACGATGGTTTCGGATTAATCTTAGAAACGAATAATACTGCGCGTGTGACTATCGACACAGCTGGTGGTGTTCAAGTCACTGGCCAAGCATGGTCAACAGTTCAAACGTCAGCTGCAGTATCAAATACGATTTCATTTAATGCGAATAACGGTAACACAATAAGATGGACAACTGGCGATGCGACAGCAACTGCAAAAGCGATTCAACTAAATAATATTAAACCAGGTGCTGCGTATTCATTAATTCTAAATGGCGGTACAGGAGTAGCAACTATCACTTGTTATTCTGATGGTGGCGCAACATCACTAGGTGCATCTAGCTATATCCCTGCTAATGGGGCTCGATCAACAGGAACATTAAATAAAACTGTGTATACAATTATTAGTGATGGTCAAAACTGTATGGTCACTTGGATCACCGGCTTCTAAATTTGTACAAAATACTAGCTCTTCTGATTTGGTTTTATTCTCAGTTTATAATGGCACAAACATTTGTGCCATTTGCCTATTGGAATACAAAACCAGCTAGGCCGTATCAACTAGAATGTTTAGGTTGTTACCCAACACCGACAACTCAGTTCTACACAACAGCAAAGTACTATGTGCCAGTGAATACAACAGTCACACTGTTTGCAACTTATAGCACAGGTGATCTGTGTTTCGGCCCTTTAACTGCTGGCGGTTGTTCGTCAGGGCCTACGTATCCACTATTGTGCACTGATGCGACAAACCCTGGCAGCATCGATGGCTCAGTAGATCCTGAATATGCTGACTACACAACCGCTGCAGTTCCGGTGACAACAGATGTTTGTAATGTCACTGATTATTCAAATTCAAATAAAGTTGCATCAGCATCGATGCAAGTTTTTAATCCGTTAGTATTTACTAATCCGGCAGGGACAACATTAACTTCCCCACGAAATGTCTGTGTTTCACAAACTCTGGCGATGACATCCACTGGCGGAGTCAGCACAACACAGTGGGCGTTAACTCCTGCAGCGGGCGCAGGGTCAACAGCACCTGCAACAGGGAATTCAAGTACATACACAGCTCCAGCTACACCTGTTAGTTTAACTGTAACAATAACTGACCCAGTAACATCTATGACAACTTTGGCATATTTAAATATTACAAATACGATTGCATTAACGCCCGCGACTTCTTCTATTGAGGTTGTGGTTACGCCAACACCTATTTATTATCCCGCGGGGAATGGCGCGGTATCTTCAACAATAACGGCCAATTTAACTTTTTCTGCTAACTGTGGCCTACAGCCATACACAGTCACACCCAATTCAGCAGTTAGTAGTGCTGGCTTTGTAAATACACCGGTAGGAACTGTTAATAACAATATTAATAAATATTATACTCCGGCTGTATCAATGACGACGACCAATGTTTTGTTCACTGATACAACTCCGCAATCTACGTCGCGAACAGTGTATAATGTTTTGCCTGTTGATATTAAAACTAATTGGAATTTTCATGTGTGTGTAACGTATTCTCATTCGACTTACACAGCAGGTACTTACAAATTAAAATGCTGGGGTTATAATAATCGGGGTCAATTAGGTTATGGAAATACAACTAATGTTGGTACTGCAACGACAACAATCGGTTACGGAATAACTTTTGTTAAAGACACCGGAGCAACTGGCACAGATATGTTTGTTAAAAAAACGGCAGTTGGCGCATATCACACATGTGCAATTCTAGCGAATGATACAGTTAAATGTTGGGGTTATAATTTTTGGGGTCAACTGGGTTATGACGATACGACAACTTCAACATCACCCCGCGCAGCCACAGTTAATATTAACGGCGGATCTGGTGGTGGAACCCCAGTTGATATTTATGCTTTTGGCATGAATAGCTGTGTCAGATTCAGCGATGATCGTGTCAAATGTTGGGGTCGAAATAATGCGGGCCAATTAGGACAAGATAACACTTTAAATTATGGATCAAATAACACAACAGCATCGATGGCGAATTTAAATTATATTTCGATTGGTGGATCTTTTTTATTAGCTCAGAAAATGGCTGGCACGCAATTACAAACTTGTACTTTAACGACAGGTTTTACAGCTTATTGTTGGGGTTATGGCAATGGAGCAGAAAGCACAAGCACGACTGCGCCACCCATTATTCCTAATGCGACAACAGTGCCAACAGATTACAACGGCGAATTAGGCTACGGGACAACCACGCAAAATTTTGGTGATGGTGGTGGTGGTTCAATTGCGATGTCAACATTACCTGCAGTTCCAGTTTCTAAAACTGCTGCTGAAACAATTATTGATATAGAGGCAGGACGTAGTCATGTCTGTGTGATCATTGCGCCAACAGCAGTATCAACATCAGGCAATCCAATTTGTTGGGGTTGGAATCGTCGTGGTCAATTGGGTATTGATAATGGAACGGCCCAAGGTCGTTCAGGAGTCGCCAACACGCCGTTAGCAAATCGGGTGGTTAATTTAACAGATGCAACAATACTAAAACTAGGTGCAGACAATACCTGTGTGATACGCGCAACTGGCGCTGTTAAATGTTTTGGTTATACACGTCGCGGACAAGCTTTAAATAGCGCAACAACACGTTGTACAGGCTCAGGAGCAGTGACAGGTGAATGCAGTAGTAATATAACTATGGCTGCAGCTGTGAATGCTTCATTAGGCACAGCACGTACAGCAAAAAAATTAGCAACAGGTTATGAATTCAGCTGTGCAATTTTAGACAACGACGGAATTAAATGTTGGGGAATGCAAACTTGCGGAGCTACAACTGGCAACACAATAAACTATGGCTGTTTACTATCTGGCCACACTGCTACAAACGGCACGAATCCAAACGTATCAGCTAGTATTCTGCAAGGTGGTTACATCGGTGATCATACTGGTGAAGCGGGCAACAATCTACCGTATGTTAATCACTAAAGTGCCAGCCACCTTACGTCGCAACTAGTCTAAAGGTGCCAGCCACCTTACAGCAACAAAACCGAATACCAGTTTTCAAAAATACGATCGAACTGCAATTGGCTACCGTAATTCATGTGGCTACGTAGTGGTAGAATCGATGACAGCATCATTAAAATATGATCGCGTGAAACACTGATATCTGCTGAATCACTTTTAATGAGATCTGCATCAACCAGTTCACCTTTATCGTTTGTCTGAATAGATGAACTGTAGAATTTATTTTTAGTTAAATAAAATTTTCTATTTAATGAATAATAAACTTCTAAAGCCGATAACTTATAGATATCAATGCCTGTGACGTGATGGGCTGTCATTAAGGCTTTAATGGCCATTGCGTAATCCATTGAGGACACACTCAATTTTTTCTGAGTCGTTTTGAAGTTCATTTCAGAATACACATAATGATCACGGGTCACCATTTGGTTCGAAATAAAATTAGCTAATGTGACAATAACTAATTTAACTTGTTTTCTTGAATTTAAAATCTGAGTCTTTAAAACTTCGTCTTTTAAGATATCAGAAGTCGATTTTTCAATATCTTCAGTAGCTTTGTAAAAATCAGCTAAAGCATCAATCATCAAAGTTATATCTTCTAACTTTGTTTCATCAGATAAAACTTTATTTTTCAAATCTGAAGCGGCAGCATGCACAACAACGGCATTCGGATTTTCAAAGTTATTATTTAAATAATCATAAATTGAAATTCTTTGATTGTTTCCATCTAATAAATAGATAGGTGATAACTCGCTTTCAAGTTGTTTTAACGTTTGCGCAGCTAACGATAATGCCATTCCGAATAAGTCAGCTTTTGGAAAAACCAATTTTTTAAGATCCTCAGAATGAAACTTAGTCACTAAATCTTGAGCATAATACTGTGTAATGCCAGTATCAAAAGTTGAAGGTCTCCAGTCAGCTAATTGATTCATCATTTGTGTGTAAAACTTTAATGAAGCCGCTTGGTCTTTAACAGTTAATATTGGTTCGGCTGTGAGTTTATTTTCTTGGTCATAGTAAAACCGTGCATCTGCTTTTGTTAAAGCTTCTTTGATTGTTTGAGTGATTTTAGCTTCAGAATTATTTTGATCTGATGTTTGATCTAAATTTTTTCCGGAAAACATAAATTGTAATAAATTATCAATCAATTGAAACTGGCCACGTTCATTATTCTTTTTCAGAAACAATGAATTGTAGTAATTCAGCATGAAGTTATTGGCATTTGAAGTACTTAAATTCAAACGACCAATCGATGCTGTTCCCAACTTAGCAGCTAAACCTTCTGCAATATAATTTTTAAAGTCTTTAGCAAAAAGTTGAATTTCAATAATTTCTTTATTAACGCCTTCTTGCACATCAGTTTGCAGCGTTTGACCTAAAGCCAACAAAGTTATTTGTGAATTTTTCTGTACGGCTAGGTTCAGAGAATTTAAAGCATTTAGGGTAATGTCTTTTTTAATATTTTCGACACCGTATTCTTCGATAGCTGGGTAAACACCCATTTTTAAAATAATCTTAGTCACAAAACTGTCACAGTTAGCGGCAACAATACATTGTATATCTCTTGGGCCTTTATCATTGAAAAAATCAAAAAGTTTTTTATTTGCTGTTTTGAAATGCAGAACTCGCTCTTCAGGTTTCAAAATTTGCCATGTTTTAGCTAAAGCCTGTAGCGCTGTTTTTGAATTTCTAATCTTATCAACCAGCTGACCTAAGTGATCGGCATCAGTTAAAGCTTTTTTGTCTTCAGGCAATAGTACAACTGTGTTTTTAACAACATAGGCATTTAGAATATCTATGCCTTGCTTTAATGTAGTAATCACTTTTAAATCAGTGGCTAAAATTTTCGGTCCTGTTAATTGAACAGCCGATTGATTTCTCATTTCTGTGACCACTTGTAATTTAAGATCCGGAAAAATATCAGCAGATTCAATAGCCACAATAATTTTTTGCAAAACTTTTTCGACTAATTCAAGCTGTTGTCCTAGTAAGTCATTTTCTTTAACTGTTTTTAAAATTTCAGTCTCACGGGTAATTAGTTTTTGAATCACAACCACATCTTGCTGAAGTGTTGCAATCACTGTTGCTGTTCCGCTTTGAATGGCTTGTACACTTTCCTCATGAACAAGTTGCAAGTAATGCGTATCTTTAATAAGGACTGAAGATGACGCTGTCGTTTGATTTGCGATGGCTTGATTGTAATAAGATAAGGCAATTTCCTCACTTAAAGTGTCCTGTAATTTATCACTGATCATTAATAAATTTTCGGCATCAATAAATAAATTCTGGCTGCTTTTTTTAATATTTTTCTGAGCGTGCTCAAAACTAGCAAAAGATTTTTTATTTTTTTGAAATAAATTTGTATCATTTGTTCTAACAGTTGGAACGATAGGGGCTACTCGTTGTTTTTCTTGAACTTTTGGCGCACAGTTTGTGACAAGTACAAAACTTGCGAAGCTGACAATGCCTGTAATAACCTGACGTAATGTTTTCATAGCAGTCCTCATCATTTTAGAAAAATAAAGCAATTGAAAGTTCTTGTCCGATTCGTCGTTCTACGTTTTTTCCACTAATTGTGTCATAAGCTAAGAACGATAAATTCATCGGGATCAAACTTTTTTTAGAAAGATAACTTTTCACAGTTGAATAATTGATTTCAAAACCCACTTTATGCCAATTCGAATCTGTATTTGTCGCTAGAACTTGTGAATTGCCACGATCTGCTTTCGAAAATGAATCTTGAACTTTTTGGCCAATTCTATAATCAGCACCAAAACTTAGATCATCGTTGATTGCTAGATTTGCTTGACCACCGATTTCGTATTGGTAACCTTCGTATTTAGTTAGGTTTTCTTTACTGGATTCATCAGGTAAAACATCAGAATCATTTTTAGGAACACGAATTTCTAATTTTTCAGGTAAGTAATAGCGAAAATTTGTATAGGGATTTAAACTTAAATATGTATTCACTGTTTGTGAAAATGCCACTGAGTTTTCAATATAGGTTTTGCCAAACGCATTTAAGGCCAATAAATCATCAGTGTCATATTTAGGACCCGTTGGTAAATTCAATGTCAGTTGATGTAAAGATTTGTTAGTCGCGCCTTCATAGAATTTCCAGACACTAACCATTTGTAAATCTGCAACAAAACTTTCATCACGATCAATAATCGGTTTATAGCCTTTTTGAATCAAAGTATTTTGAGTCGCAGCCCCTAAATCCGTGTCTAGTGCAGCATCCAAAGCAGGGTCCAACCCACGAAACTGATCGTAGTAGGCAATGTTTGAAAAAGACTGCTGAATATTCACATCATTTTTGTAATTAACTATTGGTATACCAACAGCTATGGTCCAATTTTTTGTCATACCACGGGCATAAAGCGGAGCTATATATTGTATTGTTGGTGTCGTTTCAAATTCTAAAGTTCCAAGATTAAATAAGTCACCGGCATTATATAAACCAAAGCGGTTTAGCGTTTCAATTAAAGTCGCTGCTTCAGGATTAAATTTGGCTAGCGTTTCGGCATCAAATTCGATCGATTTATAATCAGTTAAACGAACTAAACTATTGTCCTCAGTAAATCGCTGTTCAAGCCCTGATATTTGACCATACCGCACAGAGGCCGTAGATATGGTTTCCGGTAGGGTTTCGGTCTGGACGGCCAAAGTAGGGCCAGTGTATATTAATAAGAGAATAAGACAAAAAACGTCTTTCCAGCGACTCTTTTCAGACCTTACAATAGTCGATATTTTAAACACTCGATGTTGATTCACGTTATATTCTCTCCTAAATCAAAAATGCAGACTTTAGAGTTGTTATTCTAGTTACTGTCAAGGCGATTTACATAAGTCTAGCGAGCCCTATGCCAAGTGGTTTTTGAGATAAAAATGATTTAGAATTAAAGTCTATGGCTCAAAATATAACTCAGAAAAAAGTTCTTTTTTATAATATTATTTTAGGTTTTTTTATTTTTACATATGGGTGTGTGTCTAAAGATTTGCGTTTACCAAGTACGGCCCAAGAAGTTTATAAAAATTTTGATATTCAGCAAAATTTAATGTTCGCAGCAACGAATAATATTTTATTTGTGATTCCTAAAGAAACTTTAACAGATATGGAAAAAACTGAAGTCGATTTACAGTGTCGCGAATTTCAAAATCCGTTCTGGGCAGAAAAATTATCAACGTATTTAAACCAAATGCGTAGACATCCAGAATGGTTTTCTAAATTTCATGTGATTGAATTTAAAAAAGGCGATCAACCCGTTGTACAATTACAAAAAGACCTAGATGGTGCTGCAGTATTATCCATTCAGTATGTTCTCACAGAAGTTCGTGGCAAAGTGACAATGAACACACAATTGCCATGTCAAAATGGATTATTAGATTATATTGGTAAAGACATCGTCAAAACTGACTTTGAATTTCCGACATACGATCAGATATCAGAGACTTTGAACAAATCCTCTGATAAAAAAGATGTGGCACGATTTAATTTTAAAAATGGTTTTTTAACTTATTTAGCAGAACGCGGGGCGATTTTTAAATTTAATCATGAAATGTCTTTTGAAAAATCACCAACGGGTCAGTACGTGATGGTCGAAGCTCTGAATAAAATTTCTGAAGAGATCTCAAATAAAAACTATGGTTATTTAAATTTATGGCTTAAAAAAATTAATCAAAATTCTCAGCAAGCAGAATTGATTCAAATGTTTGGTTTAGTGAATGAATCTTCGCTGAAAGCAGGTGTCACTGTTGAATCAAGTGGTGAATTTGCGCGTAAGACAATGGGGCTTCCTGATTTAACATACATGCATTTAGCTTACCGCTTAAACGGTGACCAGGTTGAAGTCACACCGATTGAAGAATTTGAAAGTTGTTTACAAAAAAATGCGTCTGATAAATTGGGCTCATCACTAAGAAGCCCCGCAGCCAGTGAAAAGAAAAGTTATTTAAGTCCCGGTTTTAAGTGTGAAGATAATTAATTACTAATTGGAATAGGATACTTTTTATTCATTAGCCACAGCACAAGTAATCCGGGTATCGCCAGTAATGCTCCGGCATAAAAGAATCCGGCCCAGCCAATAGCATCTTGTAAAAATCCTGACCCGCCAGAAAAAAGTGTTCGGCCTAATGTTGCAAAACTTGTCAGTAGTGCAAACTGCGTTGCTGTAAATCGTGTGTTTGTCACGGATGCTATGTAAGCTGTAAATGCAGCTGTTCCCATACCTGATGAAAAATCCTCAAAGATCACAGCAAAAGATAGTGACCAAATCACCGGGCCTGTCAGTGTGACAATAGCAAAGGAAGCTGTTGATAAAGCTTGAAGAACACCAAAAGTCCAAAGACACCTACGAATACCAAATTTTAATAAAGCAATCCCACCAACAAATAATCCGGCCAGTGTAGAAAATAGGCCGTAGGTTTTTGTGATCAAACCAATTTCAACGTTGGTATAACCCATCGATTTATAAAACGGAGTGAGTAAGCTTCCAGATATTTGATCACCTAATTTAAAAAGAAAAACAAATAACAAGATGAATAAAGCTTCCTTACGCATAAAGAATTCTTTGAATGGCTCAAAAAAAGCCCCAAATAAAGTTTTCGGAGCTGCTTCAGATTTGGGTTCCGGTATAAAAAATGTGATCGCTGCAAGAACAACCATAATTAAAGAACTGATTTGATAAAATTGATTCCAACTGATGATTCCAGTTAACCCAGTTGCACTAGCGGCAACGACAGTTGATGTATCTGAAACCAAAGACACTAAAAAACCACCAGCAACTAACATGGCGATACGGTAACCGTAGACATTCATCGACGATCCAAGACCAAGCTCTTCAGTTGTTAGGTATTCTCTGCGGTAAGCATCAATTGCTGTGTCTTGTGTCGCTGACATGAAAGCCACAAACACAGCCCAGCATGCTAAAACACCTAAACCATCAGTTGCTGGACTTAGCAATGACATCATAAATAAACCGATGGCCAACAAAACCTGTGAAATAAAAATCCATGTTTTTCTGCGGCCAAAATAAGAAATATAATAGCGATCAATCAGCGGAGCCCAAAAAAACTTTAATGAATAAGCTGTGCCCACTAGGCTCATTAAACCAATGGTTTTAATATCAACACCATCTTGGGCTAACCATAATTTAAAAGTAGATCCTGTCAGCAATAGCGGGAAGCCGCTAGCAAAGCCTAATGATAAAACTACTAATTGTCTGACATTAAATATTTTCTTGCAGAAATCTATTAAAGAGCCCATCAAAAAGCGTCCTTGTTAATATCCTTGCGCATTTGCCACAACAACTGACTGATGTACGGTCTTCGCGTTTCACCAGTCGTAACCATTAATAATTTTGTAATTTTTAAGTTCATAGGATCAGTTAGAAGTAAAATTAACATTTCACGTAAGTAATTTGTATTCAAAGTCACATAATTATCTGTACCGACACCTAATTGAACATTTTTCTTTTCCCACCACGAAAAAGGATGATCTTTATAATCATCGAATTTTCCAGTCAGTTTATTATTTGACGAAGGCAGCACAACAAGTGAGACACCTTTTTGAATCAAACGATTTAAGACGTCATGTTGGTACTGCTCAACTTCACGGGCTGTATGAAATTTCGCTTTTAAAAATTGAGTTCGCTCTTTTTCAGATAAAACATCACCGCGTAATAATTTTTCCATCACCAGTTTGTTATTACCCCAATCTAATTCGTGCAACTCACGGTGATCTTGCGATTGAGGAAGTACTGGTTTATTTTCCATATTTTGTTTAATCACTTTTTGATACAAACGATGAAAGTAACGATTCGGATTAATCCCTAAACTGATTCCATGCTCTAGGGTGTCGATATGCCAAATATTCATTGCATTATCGACGGCTTGAATACCACGGCGTAGTGTGTGCCACGTTTCACCGTGATGAGATCTGATTTTAAAACCTTTATACTGTAATTTTCTAAATCCAGATTGTAATTCAAAAAAATGCTCTTTACGGTACATTTCTTTTTCATCACCGACTGTGTCGACTTCAGAAAGACAGTCTTTTAATTCAGGATATTTTTCTGTCATTTTGATGATTTCATCTATCTGTTGTTGAAAATGTTCTTTGCGATTCAAATACTTGCTTGAATCATAGAAATTTGATTCTTTTCTAAACGACGGTGATAAAATAAATTTAAAATCAGGATATTGTTTTTGAAATGAAGCAAAACCTTCGTAAAGACCCACAATGACATCCTCTGCAGTGACATCATCAATACCAGGGATCTGTTCTGAACTATCTGATGTTGACCGGCTCAGGGAAAATTTTAGTCTAATTTGCCCAACATTGTAATTTAAATAAAGATCTTCTGCCATACTGTAGGCGGCATCAGAATGGGCTTCTTTAGATGTAAAAATTAATTTAGTTAAATAAAGAATTTTTAAATAGGCCGAAAAACCTTCAGTTTCTTTTAGGCGAATTAATCGATTCACATCATCGGCTGATTTAATAGGCCAGGCTTGATCGCCGTAAACTTGTTTAATTTTTTGTTCATAAATTTTTTGATGTGGCCCATCTAATAAGGGCTTCAATTTTGACCAAATAAATCCTGCGGTCAGTGATCCTGTTAAGTGAATATGTTCTTCTTGATATTTCAGCGGGAAGCGTTTAAAAAAATCTTCTAAAACTAAACTAAACGGGTGTTTGATCAAAGCATCAATTGATTTTTCATTAGTGATAAATTCATTCAAAACTTTTCTAAAATCGGTGACAGTTTCGTAAGCTTCAGGATTTTTTGTTTTTAATGATGATGAGATCAAAAGATCTAACGTGTCACTTAATGTGATGCCGTTTGTTTCTGAAGCCAGCTCAGTAAATTCTTTAACTAATAATTTGTGCGTGATCGATACAACCATACCTAAAAGCTAACGTGATTGCAGCCACTTGTACATGACTTTATGCGGCCCAATAGTGGGAATATCGAATATTCTTGCATGAAATAAAAATCCATTTTTTTCATAAAAACGAAAAACTGATTCACGCGCGTTAAACCAAAGTAAATCAGCTTGTTTTTCTTGAAGAATAGCTAAACTTTTTAATAAAATCTTTGTCCCAATATTTAAACCTTGGTGTTTTGGATCAACAGCCATGCCGCGTAGGCGATAAGGTTTTAATGCTGTGCTAAAATTAGGATGTCCATTCGGCAAAAAAGTTCCATTTCCAATCATTTGTTGATTGATCAAGTAACCTAAATGAAATGAATCTTTGTGATTGTCTTCAGGATAGTGGCAGACATCAATGGGCTGATTGGGTCGTAATACTTTTGATCTTAATTCTAAGCAGTCTGCGGCTGTCACAAATCGAATTTCGTTCATGACGTATTTTGTTCACGAACTTATTTAAAGCGCAAATAATCTTTCCAGGTTTGTGGAACTTTTTCAGTCAGCATTTCATGTTCTAAAACGGGCAGCCATGTTGGTGCACGGGCGGGTTTTAATAAAGGCATTTTCGCTTTTTCTGGCGTACGATTGGCCTTAGTTTGATTGCATTTGCGGCAGGCTGTCACGACGTTAGTCCATGTTTTAGGTCCGCCTTGCGACGCTGGTAAAACATGATCGATCGTAAGCTCTTTAGCTAAGAAAACCTTAACGCAATATTGGCAAGTGAAGTTGTCTCGAATGTAGACGTTTTCTCGGCAGAACCTAACGCCATCGACTTTTTTAGGCCTGATATAACTTTTGAGTCTTAAAACGCTGGGTAGATTAAATGTCGCAGAGACTGATCTCACAAAGGCCGTGTGATACTCGAGAATTTCAACTTTGTCTTGGAACCACAGGACGAGAGCTTTTTGCCATGGGACGATTCGTAGAGGTTCATAGCTGGCATTTAAGATCAAAGCTTTGAAGGTCGTGGTGACTGTAACTGAATTCAATGCAACCATATATTTATTATAGGTTAGAAATGTCTCATTACAACATCTAAAATTCTTATATCTAGAATAAGACATTTCTTTTTTTACTTGTTCTCCGATCTATTTAGGGATAATTAATGCACTTATTTTTAACTCGGCTATTTATTGGCCGGCTATAAGTGAGGTTCGCATGACACAAACACAAAATAACCAACCCCGTATTTTTGCTTTTAACTACGTGTTAAAGAACAGCAAAGGCGAAATGATCGACGCCTCTGAGCCTAACCAGCCGCTTCCATTTATGGAAGGTCGTAGCCAAATCATTCCAACACTAGAAGCCGAAATTATTAAATTAAGCGAAGGCGACAAAAAAAATATTTCAATCAAAGCTGGTGAAGCTTATGGCGATTTTCGTGAAGATATGATCATGGAAGTTCCAAAAGAAGAAATGGCTCACATCCAAATTGAAATCGGTTCACATTTGCAATTGCAATTAGGCGAAGGTGTCAAAGTTGTTAAAGTCACAAAAATTTCTGAAACCCATGTCACACTGGATGGAAACCATCCGCTAGCGGGAACAGATCTGACTTTTGATATCGAAGTTGTTCTAGTTCGACATGCAACGGTAGACGAAGTTTTACATGGTCACGCTCATGGATTACACGGCGATGCCCACCACCACTGAAAATAGCTTAAATATTAGTCAAAAGACCAGTTTGAGTGATCGCTAAACAATAAATAAGTTGTCAGACTATTGCGATAATTTAATCTGTATATTAGAAGTTTAAAAGCCCAAGGAGATTACAATGGCAAAAAAATTATATGTTGGGAACTTAGCGTTCTCTGTAACTGATGACGAATTACAACAAGCTTTTGCTTCGTTTGGTAATATCATTTCTGCACGTATTGTTATGGACAAAATGTCCGGACGTAGCAAAGGTTTTGGTTTCGTAGAAATCGAAGACGATGCAGGTGCTGATAGTGCAATCGCAAAAATGGACGGACAAACTGTTGGCGGACGTGCAATTCGTGTTTCTGAAGCTAAACCTCAAGAGGACAGACCTCGTCGTTCTTTTGGTGACCGTGGTAACGGTGGCGGTGGCGGACGTAGTGGTGGCGGCGGTGGTCGCGGTGGATACGGCGGCGGCGGACGAGAATACTAATTTTTGTTTGAATAAATAAAAGTCGGTTATTTGATAATTTGACTAACTGATCCTAGCTAACTTAAGGAATTTTTGAGTAAAGTAGAACTTCTTCAAAGAAGGAAAACTCATGAGACCCGTAAAAATAGCTAGGATCTTTTTTTTTCTGTTCACAGTTTGTTTTATTTTACCTTTTCCATCCTACGCGAAAAAGATAATCATATTAGGTGATTCATTAACTGAAGGCTACGGCGTCACTCAAGATTCAGCTTTTCCAGTTCTACTTCAAAAAAAAATGATAGATGATAAAATCGATTGGACACTTGTCGGTTCAGGTTCAAGTGGATCAACCACGGCATCAGGTGTTTCGCGTATGAAATGGCTGATTCGTCAAAAGCCAGACTTTATTTTTGTTATCTTAGGTAGTAACGATGGCCTGCGTGGTTTAAAAGCCGAAGAAACAGAAAAAAACCTGAATGAAACGATTCAGTACGGATTAAAAAATAATATTCAAATCATTTTAGGTCAGCTGCATGTGCCGCCTAATTATGGAAAACAATATTCAAAACAATTTTCTGATATTTATCCACGGGTTGCTAAAAAAAATAAAGTTTTGTTAGCTCCATTTTTATTAGAAAACGTAGCTGGCATTAAAGATTTAAATTTAGCTGACGGGATTCACCCAAATGAAAAAGGCCACAAAAAAGTGGCTGACAACTTGTATCCATTTTTAAAAAACATCATGACAGCAAAGACGGCCAGTAAGGAAATCACAAAATGATTCAAATCAAAGATCTGACTAAGTCATACAAAATGGTTTCTGACGACACCCAACAAGATATCCGTATATTAAATCAGTTGAATTTAACAGTTCAAACTGGCGAAACAGTCGCCATCGTTGGCGCTTCGGGATCAGGTAAATCAACTTTGCTAGGTCTTGTTTCAGGATTAGATCAACCTGATTCCGGCGAAGTGATTATTAACAACCAAAGTTTACAAAAATTAAATCAACAAGATGTGACGGGGTTCCGCGCTTCAAATATTGCCATCGTGTTTCAACAGTATTATCTAGTTCAGCATCTAACAGCTTTAGAAAACGTGTTGTTACCATTAGAAATTTTAAATCAAAAAGTTGACGAAGTTTCTGTCAAAAATTTATTAGATCAAGTGGGACTTAGTCATCGTATACATCACAAGCCGAACCAACTTTCTGGAGGAGAGTCACAAAGATTAGCTTTAGCCAGGGCTTTAGTGATCAAGCCCAGCTTGCTGTTGGCCGATGAACCTTCAGGCAGCTTAGATGTGGATACAGGTCAAAAAATAATGTCTTTATTTTTTGACCAAGTGAAAAAAAACAAAACAACAACTGTGCTTGTGACCCATGATCCTAGTTTAGCTAAAAAATGTGATCGGGTATTTCAACTGATCAACGGGCAGCTACAGGCCTTAGTATGATGTCTTTTTTTAAACTCATTCGATTTTCAATGAAAGATATTTTTTCTCAAAAAAGAATCAGTTCATTTTTTGTAATTAATCTTATTCTAGGATTTTTGGGATTCTTTCTTTTACAGACTTTTCAGAATAGCTTGGTGCTAGAAACACAAAGTAAAGCCCAAGAAACTTTAGGTGGCGATTTAGTCATTAGTGTCAGACGTGAACTAACCATTGAAGAAAAAGAAAAGTTTGATGCAAAATTAAAAAATCAATTTGTGGCGAAGACTCAGTATTATGATTTTTTTGCGATGACGAGCTACAAGACAGATAAGCTTGATTCCAAAACCAGACTTGTTTTAGTGAAAGCCGTTGAAGAATCCTATCCACTTTACGGTCAGTTTAAGAAAACTCTTTTTCAAGACAACCAAGATATCCCCATCTTTGTTGATCCAGAAATCATCGATCAATTTCAGATCGATACAAAAAAAACCAATCAAATTAGCCTTGGCGATCAAAAATTTAATCTGTCTGGTATTATACAGTCGGATCCAACACGAACATTCAGGTTTGGTGCTTTAGCACCATCAGTTTATATACGCTATACCGACTTACCAAAAACAAATCTCATTAAAACTGGTAGCACAATCACCTCTGTTGTGTCTTATAAACTTAAAAATCCAACAGATGCGAACACACTTAAAAAAGAATTTGAAAAAGATTTTACCGATTCATCGATTCGGTTTTCTAGTGCTTTTTTGCAAGAAGACAGTGGCAACAGAGTCTTTGATTATCTATTAGATTATCTGAATCTGGTTTCATTGGTAGCAATTGGATTATCTTTTTTGTGTTTAGGCTATATGCTACAGTGGTTATTTCAATTACAAATTAAAAATACAGCTTTATTTAAAATTTTGGGACTGAGTCATTGGCAAGCTGTACAAACCCAAATTATCAAAAATTTTGCATTATCATTATTTGCTTTTTCGATTGCGACTTTATTTGTGTTAATTCTTAAAAGCCCACTGGAACAGACTATGTATTCCTATTTTGAAGTTTCAGCTAAACTTGATTTTACAGTCAAAAGTTTTTTAGTGAATTTAGTTTTTATAATTATGGGGCCTCAGTTGGTGGCTATTCCCAGTTATCTCAATATTTATCAAATGGATCCGCTGCCTATTTTAAAGGGGCAAAACCACGATATTCGTGAAAAATTTAATCTACAAAAAAACATGGTGCTACTAGGTTTAATGATTACATTTTGGCTCATTGCCATTTTACAAAGCCAGTCTTTTTTGATTGGTTCAGCGTTCACTGGGGCTTTATTAGCTATTGGTCTTTCGACTATTTTGGTTTTATTTTTATTCAAAGGTCTCATTCAAAAAATAGCAGGCCGGTTTAGTTTTCAAAATAAATATGCTGTTACTAGTTTGCTCAGACAAAAAAAGTCGACTTATCTGATTTTTACAACAATGACTTTATCTATTGCGATTTTGGTTTTGTTACCACAAATTAAAAAAAGTATTTTAGCTGAACTTAGACCACAAAGTGCATCTAAAATTCCTTCTTTATTTATGTTTGATATTCAGCCAGAACAGGTAGCAGGACTAGAAAAAATTGTTTTAGATAAAGCTCAGCAAACATTACAGTTAACTCCGTTGGTCAGATCACGAATACTTAAAATGAATGACGCTGACTACGAACGAAAAGCTGAATCAGGTTTTTTTAAAACCCGTGAAGATGAAAACGAAGCCAGATTTCGCAATCGCGGTGTGAACTTAACCTACAAGAAAGATTTGCAAGACTCAGAAACAGTGGTCAAGGGTCGCTGGTTTAGCAGTAAAGACAGTCATAAAGATTCAGATATTCCAGAAATCAGTCTTGAAGAACGCTACGCAGACCGAGTCGGGGCAAAGCTTAACGATGTCATGACTTTTGATGTACAAGGTTTAGAAATCAAAGGGCGAATAACATCAATCAGGCGTGTTCGTTGGACTAGCTTTCAACCGAATTTTTTCGTCGTATTTCAGCCAGGTGTTTTAGAAGAGGCTCCACAAGTTTTTCTGTCAGCAGCAAACAATTTATCCACAGATCAAGTTCGTACATTGCAGACAGATATTGTTAATACTTTTTCAAATATATCTATTATCGATGTGCGTGAATCTGTGGAAAAGTCTTTGGTTTTTATTGATAAAATGGCTTTGGCTCTGCAAATTATGGCAGGTCTATCACTGGTCGTTGGATTTTTTATCTTTATTATTCTGATCAATACACAGGTCCGCGAAAGACTTAGTGAAATGAACTTGCTGCAGGTTTTAGGGGCTCAGTTAGCCGTTGTGTATTCCATATTCGTGAAACAATTTGCTCTGATCATTTTATTCAGTCTATTTTTCGGTTTGTTGTTTGGTTTGACTATGGCTTATTTTCTGATGGAGACCTTATTTAGACTTAGTCTCACATTTGATTTTACATCGTTGGGGGTTTTAATTATTCTTTTGACTGTCGTGCTGGCAGGAATTATCTATTTTGCAACACGGCCAATTAGACAACTGCAACCTTTACAGCTTTTAAAAGATGGGGCTTAATTTGACCACTAGCGACCAAACAAACCTTAATGCTTTAATCGATGAAGCTGTTGTTCGTTTGAAAAAAGGCGAAGTTGTTGCTTTCCCAACTGAAACTGTTTATGGGCTAGGTGCTTGTATTGACCAGCCATTAACTATTGAAAAAATATTTACAACAAAACAGCGTCCATTTTTTGATCCATTGATTGTGCATGTACCTGATACTGAATCTGCAAAAAAATGCTTTAAAGATTGGGATTTGTTTTGTGATCATTTGGCTATGCACTTCTGGCCAGGTCCTTTGACGCTCGTTATGCCCAAATCAAATTTGATTTCAGATATGATCACATCGGGTTTACCAAATGTAGGTGTGCGCATTCCTAAAAATGAAACAGCACTTAAATTACTGCAACAGATTGGTGTTCCACTAGCTGCACCAAGTGCTAATAAATTTGGTCAAACAAGTCCTACACAGGCAATGCACGTTGAAAAAGAATTCAACAGCATTGTTTCTGGCCAGGTTTTTGTGATTCACGATCAACCCAGCCAAGTCGGTATTGAATCCACAGTCTTGTTTGTAGAAAAAAATACAGATCAACATACTGATCAAAATACAGTTCAATATAGCCTTTCTATTTTGCGTAAAGGCATCATCTTAAAATCAGACATCGAAAAATCATTAGCCAAAACCACTTTCAAATATGTTTGGAATGATCAGATTGATAAAAAAAATGCTCCTGGTCATATGAAACATCATTATATGCCAGCGATCCCTTTTGTGATTTGTAAAAACCCAGCGTTGAAATTGTCTGAGCTTTCACAAATTCTCAACCAAAGATTGAATCAGCTGCCAGACACTGTTGAAGGCGTGAAGATAGTTAAGCCTACATCAAGCATCAGTAAGATCGAATTTTTACAGCTTTCAAAAAACCCTGAAATAGCAGCCCGTGAAATCTACAGTCAATTGCGTTTAGCCAGCGACCGAAAGCCCCAGGTCTTATGTTTAATCCAAATGCCACATCATCAGTCAGAATTATGGGAAAGTGTTTTTGATAGGCTGTACAAAGCCGCAAGTTTGATTATAGAATAACGGTATGAATCTACTCAAACAGATCCGTGCTTTTTTCAGACTTATTAAATTTGTATTTATTATTACTGTCTATCTGATTCATGGTTCTGTGATTTATTTCACAAACAAAGATCCCGTTCTTCGCAGACGTCGTTTGATTCAAAACGGTTCGAAATACAGTCAACGATTGATGAACGCATTTAATGTTAAATTGATTTGTCATAATCCAATTTCAGCTGATGAGCGTTCTTTACTTGTGGGAAACCATGTGGGTTTTGTGGATATTCTCTGTTTGCAGTCAGTTCGCCCGGCAGTATTTATTACCTCAACAGAAATGAGAGACGCCCCCGGTCTTGGTCAAATTTGTGAAGTCGGCGGTTGCACTTACGTGAACCGTCAAAACAGAAAAAGTATCCACGAAGAATTAAAACATTTAGTCGACACACTGAGAGACGGTTTTCGGATTGTGCTTTATGCCGAATCAGTGGCATCAAACGGCGAACAAGTCTTACCATTTAAGAAAACATTGATGATGTCGGCAGGCTTGGCCGGCGTTCCAATTCGTCCATTTGTTTTTAACTTCAGAGATATCAACGGCGAAGGTGTTCAATATAAAGACCGTGATGCTGTTTGTTGGTACGGGGATCAAACATTTGGCCCAGCGATTTGGCGTTCGTTTCAATTAAATAAAATTACATGTGAAATCGAATTTTTATCTTTGGTTCACACAACACCTGAAGACGATCGCACAATGATCGCCGAAAAAATTCACAAAATGGTTTCCGATAAGTTTGTTCCATTTGTTAATCCGAATGTTTAGCTGTTAAGCTTTACATATAATAAAATTTACAATTTTTCAGTTTTTAAATTCATCTTTTTTGTGCACCAAAAATGCATAAAGCCAAGATGGGCATACCCATCTTGGCTTTATGAGCTTTCGAACTTCCTTTTTTGATCGGAGGTTCCGAATGCCGAATTTAACTTATACCCAATATAAGCTTGTTCGACGTTTATTGAAGCTAACTTTAATTTTTTTAGGTTTGATTTATCAAATTCTAGAAATTTTGAAGCTTTTTAAAGACCTGATCGCTTAAGAACTCGATTTTGCAGCTCACCAATCGTACAGTGAAGCTACTAAAGTCTAGATCGGACTTAAAATCCGCGAAGTTTGAAAGTTCACGGATTTTCTGACTAAAAATAAATCTTGGGCTGGGTGTGTCCACTTTTACAAAACCACTGCTTTAAATAAACCACGAACTGAGTTTCCCACATAGATGTCCACAACTGTTGATAGTTCTGATTCGTGTAACGATCTTTCTGATATTTCATACTTCACAGATTCGATTTCTATAAAACCTTTTTTTAAATGATGCGATCTGAAAACTCCATGAATACAGCCATCTGACAGCGGCGGAGTATAAATCTGATCGTTGAGTTTATAATATAAATTAAACATAGATGTTTCGACAAGATGACCGTTAGTATTAATCACCACAACATCATCAGCATTGTTTGATTTTGAATTGAATAGATTCATCCAAGTTGTTCTGTCATTTATTTTAAAAATTGAATCATTAATTTGGTTCGAGTACTTTTTTTCTAACAAATATGTTTTATTTTCGTGATGGTATTCTAAATGGCGCACAATCACTGAATCAGCCGTTAAGTTTGATTCAATCGGGAATTCCAAACTGACTCTGTAACTTTTTGTTGAATCAATTTTAATTAATAATTGTTTTTCAATGTCTTTATAAATTAAGGCTAGGTCATTTTCGGCTTTATAGTGCTTCAAGGCCTTAGATGTTCTTTCAACGTGTTCATTAAAATAGGTAAATCCATTATTTGTTATTAACAACGTATCTAAAACTTTGAAATCTTTTTTTTGAATATTGATAAAGCTCGATTTTGTTAAATACTCTAGCCATTCTGATTCAGGATCAGAATCATAAACTATTCCGCAACCTGCATAGTAATACATTTCATGATCATTTTTTATAAAACTACGAATAGCGATATTTAATGAGAAATCACTATTCTGCCACCAACCAATAGATCCAGTGTAGAAATCTCGGGAATACTCTTCGGTCTCATTGATTTTGATTAAACTTTCACGTTTAGGGCATCCTGAAATCGATCCCCCCGGAAACGTCGCCTGTAAAATATCGGGCAATGTTTTTTGGCTTTGAACTTCAATTTCTGAATAAGTGTGTTTGGTGTAACCCAAATCTAATATTTTTCTGTGAAAATTAACTTTAGAACCTTGTTTGGGGTCAGTCGCAATCGCATTTAAATCATTTCGTAATAGATCCACAATCATAGATAATTCGGCAGCTTCTTTTTCGCTATCAGCAAGCTGACTCATTTTTGAATTGGTGATTAATGTGCCTTTGATGGGCTGGGTTATGACTGTGTTGTTTTCTTTTTTAAGAAAAAGTTCAGGGGATAAACAAATAATTTCATTTTCACCAAGGGGCAGAAACGCTGAATAGGGTGCGTGAACTTTATTGCAGTAATGATTAAATAAGCTAAGGCCACTTGTAGGTTTTTTTAGTTTAGTTTTAAGTGGTGCGGCTATGTTGATTTGGTAATAGCGTCCGTTCGCAATGTCTTCTTTGATCGATCCCACTTGGCTGATGAATTTTTCTTCTGAAACTAGTGATTCAAACTGCAATGTACTGTCATTTTCTAACTGATAAGCGCCCAGTTTATTTTTTAATTGTTCACTGCTCAGTATTTCATGTGAATTCAAAATAAATACATCGACCGGATTTGTCGTAATTAGTTTTTTTTGATTTTCAGATCGGTCAAAATTAATTTTAATCACTTTCATTTGCGACAAAAATTCTTTTTCAATCATTTTTAAGCTGTCGATGTCATTAAAAGATTTTAGATTATAGTCTTCGCTGTAGATATGCTGTTCATCTTTATAAAAACAAATTAAAGGCTTCATTATTGTAGACCTTTAATATTTAAAGACTCAAAAATAAACTCTAAATACACATTACTTTTCTCTGTTAAAAAAGATTCAGGATGAAATTGGTAACCCAACCAGTTTTTTTGTTTGTGCTTTATAATCATCGGAATATTTTTTTCAGTTTCAGCTATTGTTTGGTACACATCACTCACCGAACACATCAATGAATGATAGCGGGCCACTTGAAGCTGATTCATTTTTTTGTTCGTGCTAGTAAGCGCTGAAGACTTTCCATGTAATGGCGGTGAATAGGGTTTAACAACGCCGCCACTGACCACAGTCATCAATTGCATACCTAAACATATTCCTAGTACACATTGATCTGCTGGTAGGTTTTTTGAGTAATTTAAAGTCTCGGGATAATCGCTTGGTGATTTCGGGCCGGGGGATAAAACAATCAAATCTGCTGTTAGATGTGTTTGAGATTTAAATTCTGCACAATCAATAATCTGAACATCAAAGGACTGCGACAACCAGTTCTTGATATTCCATGTAAATGAATCGTGATGATCGATAATAATAGCTTTAAACACAATAGGGCGAATATAGCAGCCATTCTCTGGTCATAAAACCAGATCTTTAAAATCCTTAAAAAATAAATTGTCTTTCAAAAATTTACATATTATTTATATATGTAAGTAATATGTAAATAAAGAGGGGTTGTTATATGAGTCAGGGCATTGATTACAGGTCATTAGTTCTTAGAAAAACTAGTTATTACAATAACTTAAATATAGTTATTTGGTTTATGCAATTATTGCTTAGCCTTGTTTTCTTGATGAATTAGAAAAGGTTAGATAGTGTCTTCTAAATATTTAAGGAATAAGACATGAACTACGATGAAATGATAAAAATAGCTAAAGACTTCGCAGAGGAAAACTACCTTCATAAAGAAAATCTGGGCAGGGATGAAGAGCTTCAGCTTTTAAGTTGTGGGTACTCCATTTTATTTTTATCAGCCTGCGCTCAGAAAACACCGACCGAGCTAGGTCATGCAAATCAGTTTGTCGCTGAATGTTTTGAAAAAATTGGTGATAAAAACTATTCAGCCAGACATAAAAATCTGGCTGAAGCGTATTTTAACTTAAAGAAATAAAACAATTAAGCGTTGTAATCTAAATCGCCGTTTTCGTGATTCAGCTTAAGGCCTTTTTTCTTCATTTTTTCAACCAGTGTCGTGCGGTTCAGTCTTAATAATAAAGCCGCTTGGTTTTTGTTCCAGCCGGTTTTTTCTAAGGCCTTCATGATTAAAGCGTTTTCGAACTGATCAACAGCCGTATTAAAATCTAAACCTTCTTCAGGTAATTCGATAGAACCTGTTTCTGCAAAACAAGCAGCAGCTGATTTGTATTTAGCGGGCAAATCTTGTGGAGTCACTTCGCCAGTGACTTTTAGAATACTTAAACGTTCGACTAGGTTTTCTAGTTCACGGATATTTCCTGGCCAAGTGTAATTCACCAAAGCAATTAATGCTTCAGGTGAAAATCCTGATAATGTTTTTGTTTTATTTTTATTAAAATGATTCAAAAAATGATTCAATAATAACGGAATATCTGTTTTTCGTTCTCTTAATGCTGGGATTTGAATCGGAATCACGTTTAATCGATAATACAGATCTTCTCTGAATTTTCCTTCTTCAACGGCTCTTTCAAGATCAACATTTGTTGCTGTGATCACACGGACATTCACCGAAATCGTTTTTGTCGAACCTACGGGTTCAAATTTCTTCTCTTGTAAGGCTCGTAAGATTTTAACTTGTAAACTAGGTTCAAGATCACCAATTTCATCTAAAAATAAAGTGCCTTCGTCAGCTAATTCAAAGCGACCGGCGCGATTGGCAACTGCGCCAGTAAAAGCCCCTTTAATGTGACCAAAAAGTTCACTCTCTAATAATTCAGAAGGGATTGCTCCGCAGTTAATGGCAATAAATGGTCCTTTGGCACGGCTTGAATTATAATGAATGGCTCTAGCCACTAATTCTTTACCCGTTCCTGATTCACCCATCACTAAAACTGTTGATTCAGAATCAGCGACCCGCTCAACTAGGTTCAAACAACTTTTGATGCTTTCACTTTCACCGATGATTTGGCTGAATTTATATTTTGATGAAAGCTCTTGGCGTAATTGAATATTTTCAGTTTGTAAAGTTTTGTGATCTAAAGCTTTATCAACTAAGCTAATAAGTTCTTCAACATTAAATGGTTTTGTTAAAAAGTGATAAGCCCCTTGTTGGGTGGCTTTAACGGCTGAATCTATAGAGGCAAAACCAGTTAAAATAATAACTTCAATATCAGGGTAAATAGATTTCATAAAACTCATGAATTCTAATCCGTCACCGTCAGGTAAGTTCATATCAACAATGGCTAAATCAAATTTTTTATCAGCAGCGCAGAAAGATTTGGCTTCATCGATTCTTTGGGCAGTTACAACATTGAAGCCTTTGCGATCAAGCAATCTAAAGAGTGCTGTCCTTAAAGTTGATTCGTCGTCTAATATTAAGACTCTCGTTGTTTTCATGAACCTTCCTTCCGTGGTGGGCTCGTACTTGAAGACATCGCATTAGTTAGTGTAATGGATATATAACTGGTACATAGATAGCATAATTCACTTTGTCATAAAGGTGTCAAAAAAACTTCAGTGACCGTCAAAATTCAGGACTTTAGAGAGCCCGCCTGTAGCGGAAAGTCCTGCTTTGGAATAAGCACTTTGATTGCGACCCAGCCTAGATGTGGTTCGGTTAAATAAACTTGAAAGCCTTGATCGACAAGGCTTTTGTGGATCATTAGGAAAAATATATTTTTGTTTTTTTGCTCGTCATCTAAGGGGCCACAGTTGCTTTGAAACTCTAAATAAAAATTAATTTGGTCTTGGGAAAATTTAGCCTCGATCAGACCTATAAACTGGGATTTGAAATTTTTTTGCTTTTTAATCAGTTCTGTAAAAAAGCCAAAAATAAGGTTCACCGAGTCCTTAAAGATTTGCTCGCAAACAATAAGTGCTTTAAATTGTTCTAAAACAGTTTGATCGTAAACAACTCTGATATTTTCTGCTTTTGTTTGCAGTTGATTCATTTGCAAAATGTCTAAAAATATTTGATCAAAGGCGACTATTTTTTTTTCTGTAAGGTGTGGCGATTTTCTAGAAAAAACTAACAGATTTTCTATAATTGATTTCATTCTCAGAGCAGCTGCCAACATTGTCGCAAGGTCTTTTTGTAATTCATGATCTTTGGCTAAATCCATCTGCATAATTTGCAAATAAGAAATAATTCCACCCAAAGGATTATTTAATTCGTGCGCGATTGAACTTGAAATCAGACCAAGCTCTTTCATTTTCGCAGTCTGGGTCATACGTTGTTCGATCAGTTTTTCTTCAGTGATGTCTGTGTAGTAATGCACCCAATTTAAAGGGGCATCGTTAATACGATCAAGTGGTTCGGACTGAATAGTGTAATATTTATTCTGATTTTCAACATCAAAACGTTTGCCGAATTGGCAGCCAACACAAGGCTCAGTGCGGTTAAATAAAGCTTCAAAACATTTATTATTCTTTGATTCAAATTGCCTGAAAGCTTTATTTGATTCATGGATATTAAAGCTCTTATCGACAACCATCAGTGGATGTTCTGTGGCATTAAAAGCTGTAGTTACAATTTGTTCAATTCGGTACAAATTTTCAACCGAATCCGATTTTAGAAAATTAAAATGAAGGGCATCTGTAATTTTATCGAAAAAATCAAGATCACTTTTTTTAAAAACCTTAGTATCACCTTTAACAAAATAAACTTTGTACTTGTGGCACATTTTACTGTGATAGTGATTTTTGATTTGTGCTGATAAGTCTTTTTCAAAAGCTGAGATTAAATTTTCAGGAATAATTTTGACCCACGTTGTAGCGGTCGTCATAGGGACTAACTCATTTAAGCGAGTTTCAATTCTGGCCGTATCTGATTCAGATGATATTGCATATAATATTTTGCGAATAGATTCAATTTTGTTGTTGGCATCAAGAATTTTTAAACGACGTTCATTAATTTCAATTTGTTTTTGCGATATTTTATTTTCCAAGTCAGTTCGAATATTTTCGTACTCACTGTTCAGATCACTTGCGATTTTAAGTAAACTTTGATCTTGCTGTTCCTGGTCAATTTCAGCCAGTAGTTCCATCACGGTGATCATGGTCATATCTTCTGCAGCCATTGTTCTTTGAATTTGCAGCTGATTATAAATATCAAAATGACTGAAAGTCGCATCAGCTTCAAAAAAAGCAATACTGCGCTTGTGATGCATATTTAGTTTTGATGTCAGATGATATTTGCTGATAAAATTATAATCAAAAATAAGTAGATCTTTTTTTTGTAGTTGCGCTAGTGATTCAATATTAGTGCAGTGTTCAACCAAATCAGTGTCAAATTTTTTATAGAAATGACTATTTTCACTAATCAAAGCAACGCGCGTGTTTAGATTTGGCATGTTTTGATCAGCTCGCTGTGACTTGAGACAGTAAAGTGGGGTTGTAGTAGTGGATCAGTGGGGTAGAAACTGCGATCTTCACCAAAAGCAAAATAACAAGCCCATGCGCCAATCAAACGGGCATCTTTGATTTCTGAACTCAGAGAGTTGCCAATGCAAAGTAAATTTTCAGGCTGGATATTATTTTCGGCCAAGATAGCAGCGAAAGAGTCGTATTTTCTTTTTTGACTAAAGCTGTCGACGATAAATATTTTTTTAAAAAAATGCGAAATATTGAGTGATTTAATTTTGGCCATTTGTGCGTCTTCAAGACCTGCAGTCACAAGAAAAAGATCATATTTGGATTTCAAGATTTCTAAATTATTCAAGGCCGCCGGCAGTAAGGGCAATTCTGAAGGAATCACGGGATGATAGAAAGCCTTGTTGGCAAGGTCTAAGCTTTTTAAGGTCTTATCTGTACCATATTCTGTGGCCAATTTTTTAAAAAAATCCTTATGCGAGATAGTTTTAACCCATTCTTGACGCAATTTTTCACACTCTTCAAGACCCAGCTTTAATCCGTGGTCTTGAAGTATACAGAATGCCGATTGAGAGGCCATCGGCGAAAGAAGCCGTGTTGTATCAAGAAGTGTGTCATCTAAATCAAAGGCAATAGAGTGGATTTTCATACTTAATTCAGTGTGCCGACAAAGTCACAATTTGCCTAGTTTTAAAAAAAAATCGGCTGACGAAGGGCATTGAAATTGGTTTAATAACAGCATGATAAAAACAACTGCCATAGTTTTAGCTGGTGGGCAGGGCACTCGTATGAAAAGCCCATTGCCAAAAGTATTACATCCTGTCGCTGGTCAACCGATGATAGCTCGAATTATTTTGCAATGTCAAAAAGCTGATGTTGACGAAATCCGCCTAGTCGTTGGCCATGGCCAAAATCTTGTGAAAACTGTTGTTGAACCTTTTGGTGTTTCAACTTTTGTTCAAGAAAAACAACTAGGCACTGCAGACGCTGTGAAATCAGCGCAAGTTGATTCAATCGAAGGTGATGTGATTATTCTTAATGGTGATCATCCACTTTTAACCGCTGAAGATTTTAAAAGTTTTATTTCTGATTTCAGAGAAAGAAAATTAGATCTGGCTGTTGTATCAGTCACATTAGATCAACCTAAAGAATTCGGCCGAATTGTTCGTCAGAATAATCAGCTTAAAACAATAGTCGAAGCCAAAGACGCTTCTGCTGAAACTTTAAAAATTAATGAAGTGAACACGGGCATTTACGTTGTTAAAGCCAATGTCTTAAAAAAATATATACCTCAGATTGGAAATAAAAACTCTAAAAATGAATTCTATTTAACAGATCTGATTTCTTTAGCTTTGGATAATCAATTAAAAGTTGATGTTTTAAAAACAGAAAACAAACACGTATCACACGGTGTAAATAATCAAATTGAACTGGCCGAGGCCACAAAAATTATTTATCAAAAAAAATGTATTGAACTGATGAATGCCGGTGTGATTATTCTTGATCCTGCCGCAACCTACGTTGAAGAATCTGTCACAATCGGCGCCGGTAGCGTGATTTACCCGGGTTGTTTTATTCGTGGTAAAACGGCGATTGGTCCTTTTTGCGTTTTAGAACCCAACGTATTTATTTCTGATGCGATTATTCACGATGGTGTTCAAATTAAAGCAGGAACATACATCGAACAATCGGTCATTAAATCACAAGTTAAACTTGGCCCTTACGCGCGCATTCGACCAGACACAACAATTGGCGAACATGCGCAAATCGGAAACTTTGTGGAACTTAAAAAAGTTCAATTTGGATCCAGATCAAAAGCTGCACATTTGTCTTACTTAGGTGATGCGGAAATCGGCGAAGACGTAAACATTGGTTGTGGCACTATCACGTGCAATTACACAGCAGATAAGAAAAAATATAAAACAATTATTAAAGATCGTGTTTTTGTCGGCAGTGATTCGCAATTTATTGCTCCTGTTGAAGTTGGTGCTGATTCAATTATCGCATCTGGCACAACAGTGACTAAAAATGTTCCTGATGGTGCGTTAGCTATCGGTCGTTCTAAACAAGAAAATAAAGAAAACTACGCCCAAAAATTTAAGAAAAAGGATTAACTCTTATGTGTGGAATAGTTGGTTATTTAGGGCAAAAAGAACCTAAAAAAATTATTATTGATGGTTTAAAAAAATTAGAATATCGCGGATACGATAGCGCAGGTCTTGCAGTTATTCATGATGGTTTAACAAAACGTATTCGTGCCCAAGGTAAATTAAAAGCCCTTGAAGACAAAGTTGAAAACGAAGTCTTCAACGGTCATTTAGGTATCGGTCACACCCGCTGGGCTACGCACGGTGCACCCAACGAACGAAATGCGCATCCCCATCAAGCTGGCGAAATCAGTTTAGTTCATAATGGAATTATCGAAAATTATCTTGAAATTAAAGAACAGCTTTTAAAAAAAGGTGCAGACATTAAATCAGATACTGATTCTGAATTAGTCGCCCATTTAATTTGGGAAGACATCCAAAAAACCCAAAATTTATTTCAATCTGTTAAAAACACATTAGACAAAATAGTTGGGGCCTTTTCGATTTTAGTCATGTGGGAAAAATCACCCAACGAACTAATTGCTTTTAAAGACGGCCCGCCGTTGATCGTTGGCCTTGGTGAATATAACAATAAAAAAGAATTTTTTGTTGTCAGCGACGTGCAAGCTGCTTTGCTACACACAAAAAATTTCGTGTATTTAAACGACAGAGAAATTGTTCATATCAAAGATCAAAGTATTAATTACTACAACGCTAAAGGTGTTGAAATTAAAAAAGACATCGTAACACTTGATTGGTCATCAGATCTAGTTGAGAAAATGGGCTACAAGCATTTTATGCTGAAAGAAATTTACGAACAACCTAGATCGATTGCGCAAGCTATTGCTCCGTACATCGATACTGAAACCCATTCAGTGCATTTAAAAAATATTGGCTTTGATACGGCAACAGAATATAAAAAAATTCAAAGAGTTTTCTTTATTGCTTGTGGCACAAGTTATTATGCTTCGATGGTCGGCAAATATTTGATCGAACAAATTGCACGAGTCCCAGTTGAAACAGATATCGCCAGTGAATTTCGTTACCGAAAACCAGTTCTTCCAGAGAACACGTTGGTTATTACGATTTCGCAAAGTGGTGAAACAGCAGATACACTTGCAGCAGTTAGATTAGCTAAAGAGCAAGGTGCGCAAACGTTATCAATCACCAATGTGACATTATCATCAATCGATCGTGAAGCTACGGGCCACATGTATATGAACACGGGCGTTGAAGTTGGTGTGGCTAGTACAAAGGCATTTACAAGCACATTAGCTTTATTAAATATTTTGGCTGTTCAAATCGCCAAAGCCCGCAATATGATTTCGCCAGTTAGCGAAAAACAAATCGTACAAAACTTATTATCTGTCCCAAGCCAAATTGAAACAGTTTTGTCTTACGATAAATATTTTAATGAAGCTTCGAATAAATTAGGTCAGTTTAAAGGTTTTCTTTATTTAGGTCGTGGCGTGAATTATCCGATTGCACTTGAAGGCGCTTTGAAATTAAAAGAGTTAGCTTACATGCACGCAGAAGGCTACGCCGCTGGCGAAATGAAGCACGGTCCATTAGCTTTGATCGATGAACAAATGGCGATTGTTGTGGTTGCACCTTCAGATGATTTAATTGATAAAACAATTAGTAATTTGCAAGAAGCCAAAGCCCGCGGCGGAAAAATTATTTCTATCGGTACTGGTGAAAATGCAGCTTTAAAATCAATGAGCGAATATTATTTATCTTTACCAAAAGGTCTTTGGACAACTAATCCGATTGTGGCAGTCGTGCCGTTACAGCTTATGGCTTACCATTTAGCCGATCATTTGGGTTACGACGTAGATCAGCCAAGAAATCTCGCGAAGTCGGTAACTGTTGAGTAAAATGAAAATATGCTGAAATTTAAAGCATGAGATAAGTTGCTTAGTAAAATTTTTAATTGGGAAACAGTATTTAACTGAAGTACTAATTTTAAAACAAATACTTATTGAATATATAAAATTGCATGTTATTTAAAAGACTTAACTAACCAAAAAAGGCGGTTTTAGTGAAAGCTATTATTTCTATTATTTTACTATTTTTTACTGTGAATCTATTTGCTAGCCCAATTAGCGGATTAATAAGCGGCGAATATGTGGGAACCGGTGAAATCACTAAGTATATCGACGGTGTTGCCAAAACTGAGCGGTTAGAAAACTGCATTATTTGGATCGACAGCACGGGAAAAGTTATGCCTGTTGAGCCCAGAGGTAAGTATACTGTGATATCACTTAAAAGTTGTATGTTTGCTTTTGATTCTAGTGAGTTCACTAGAGTTCTGGCTATTTCAACAGAAAACAATCAACTAATTGAAATCAGCAACCCAGTTCATGATGTTAAAATTTTAAATTCTACTGTTTCTGCTGGAAATTTATCATACGATGTTGCTTTTATAAATGCGATAAATGGTGAAACTGCTCATTTATACAAAACAAAAATTAATTATAACGATAAAAATATTAGAATTGAAACTAAAACTGAATTTCATGATTTGAGCAAAGAAGAACTTTTAGAAAAGCTTGAAGTAATATATGACTTCAAACTTAAGTCAAAATTTTAATACATGCTATCAGCCAAGAAATCTGGCGAAGTCGGTAACTGTTGAGTAAAATGAAAATTTAAAATGGCGTTGAAGCTGATGACATTTTCAATAAATGCCACAGTTTCATGGCCACGGGCTAAACCATAGCGTAAAAGTTTTTTATTTTTGTGTTTTGCTAGCTCTGGTAAAAGACGTTTTAAATTATTCCATTGATAAGCATCGACTTTTTTAATTTTTGCTAAGCGATGAATGTCGCTAACATGGGCCACGCCCACATTGTAAGCCGCTAATGCCTGAACCCAACGATCGACATTATTCAAATGGCTTGGGGTTTTATCGTAAAGATATCTTAAGTAATAACTTCCGCCTTGAATGCTTTCAATCGGATTTTCACGATCATCTATTCCGATGTAATTAGCCGTTTTTTCAGTGATCTGCATGAAACCTTTAACGCCGGTGTAACTTGTGGCTTTTTCATTCCAGCGGGATTCTTGATAGGCCACAGCAGCTATTAAAGTCCAAGGGACGTTGTATTTTTTTGAATATTTTTTGAAATGCTTTTTCCAAAGGGGAAGTTTTTTTTGAATATCTTTTTTAAAAACTCTGTATTCAAGGCTCGACATCTTAAAATACTTAGCTTCATACGCCTGGCGCAGTTTTTGTTCTTTAATGTCTAAACGCTTGCGCTCTGCTGAGTAAGCCTCAGCGCAGCCACTTGTGATTAAAACCACAAATAAAAGACAAAAAATAAGGGCTGCAGCAGCTAGGGATTTCATTCTCACTCGATGTGTGGATAAACAAAAAAACCTCGGTGGTCACGGCTAAAAATGAACATTTTCATATGCCTAATTATTAATCATTCTCGAATGATATAGTGGACTTGAATACGGTAGCCGATGCGCTGTCTAACAGAGGGTGCAATTTTTTCGTATTTCTAATCATAAGTCTAAGACAGCCAGTGATCACTTTTGGGTTAGTGATTAGACCTTGGTCTGGCTGAAAATCAATTAGACTTTAATAGTTTAAGCATTCGACTATCATAAACAATGTTGTCTATAATTTTTAGATATAAAGGGAGTTTTATGCAAAAGAAGTCAGTTTATTCTTTGATCGGTTTATCAGTTGTGCTTTGTGCTGGCGTTGTTTCATGCGTATCAGGTTTTAAAAACCAAAACAGAAATGTTGCCGGCGTTGCTGATGTGGCAGCTATTATCGAAAGTAATAAATTAAACTATGCTGAAAGATTTGGCGAAAAAAGCCCAGCTAAAGCATTAACAAATGCTGAAATCGCAAAATACGCTTCTTCTAGTAAACTGAATTTAAAAGAAGCTGAAGTGATCATCGATAATGACGCTTCTTTTGATAGTAAATTAGCGATGATTCAATCAGCACAAAAAGAAGTTCGTTTAACTTATTTTATTTATGCAGGTGATGATTCATCATCATTAATTACAAGCGAATTAATTAACAAAGCTAAATCGGGCGTTAAAGTTAAATTACTTGTCGATTTTATCACAAATTATGGAAAATTAGACTTATTTCAAATGATGGCGGCAGAAGGCGGAAGCAATATGGATATTCGCTTCTACAATTTTCCGACAAAAAGAATTTTGGAAGATGCAAAGTATGTCACATTGCCTTGTCCTAAAATCGCTAAACCTGAAGCTGATAGTTGTGCCAAATCTAAAGCCCAAGTGATGGCGAAATTATCTCAGCAAGATACGACTTTATTTTCACAATTATTCTTATCAGGCCTATATGGTAAAAATGCGGTTGCTCTGAAAACAGCTATTGGATTAGGCGCTCAAATTAATCCTGCTGATTACAAAAATAGTCAGCCATCACCTGAAGAATCAGAACAGTTAAAAGATTTTGCCAAATTGTACTTTGAAGCCAAAATTAAAAATGCAATTTCAGCCAAAATTAAATTAGCTATCGCTATGGCACTGTATTCAGACGAATTAAATCCAATCGTTAACGAAATCACAGGCCGTTTACCAATCATGAATGAAACAGTGATTCCTGGTCAAAAAACAACTCATGGTGATGAATGGGATCATATTACTGACTACACTCATCATAAATTGTTAGTTGTTGATGGCCGTGAATTTCAATTAGGCGGAAGAAATATTGAAGATTCTTACCACATGAAATCAAGATTAGGTAATGATGGGAAATACATCTTCGTTGATACAGATTTCAGAGCAGAAACTGGTCCGGGCGGCGCTGCAGAGTTAGAAAGAAGTTTTGATAAAAAATTTAATTTTTCTGCAATGGTTGCGACTTTAAATAAAGTTCAAAGAATTATGCCAAACGATGCCATTTCAAATTCTGATGCTTTAGGCCAATCAGGAATGATTTGTATGGGTTCTGTGATGGCTGGTAAATTAAAACCAGAAATGTTAGGCCAATGTTTAAAAGAAACAGCTGTTAAACAACCTAATTATGGTTCTACTCACTCGATGGTGGAAGTGTATCCAAAACCCAAGACATTCTAGACATTTAGCATCCGAAGTCTGTAGTTAGAAAAGTTGCGAACTCCAAA
>JAYSQO010000031.1:0-13596 GCA_043721535.1 Bdellovibrio sp.
ATTAAGATCAAGAGCACGATCAAATTCTGCACGTTCAAAAGCACATTCGATTAACTGTGTGATCAAATTAGTATACTCAACACCGTGGGCTTTCCACATCATCGGGTACATCGAAATTTTTGTAAAACCAGGTAAGGTATTTAATTCGTTCACAATTAGATCATCATTTTTTTTCATGAAAAAATCAACACGGGCTAAACCATCACAGAATAAAGCTTCATAGGCTTTTACAGCGAGAGTGCGTAACTCTTCTGTTTTTGTTGAATCAATTTTTGCTGGAATCACGATTTCAGCCCCGTTATCATCTAAATATTTAGCTTCATAAGAATAGAATTCGTGTTTAACTACTAATTCGCCAGGGGTAGCGGCTTTAGCTTTATGGTTTAAACCCATCACCGAACATTCGATTTCACGGCCATCAATAAATTCTTCAGCGATAACTTTATGATCGTACTTGAAAGAATCTTTTATCTTAGTGGTAAAATCAGCTGCTGTTTTAATTTTATGAACACCCACAGATGAACCAGCATTAGCGGGCTTAATAAAAAATGGTGAACCTAATTTTTTAACAATATCATCGTAGTTGTTAGATCTTGTACTTTTTAGAACCACATATTTTGAATTTGGAATTCCTGCAGAAGTCATAACGATTTTCATGACTTCTTTATCCATATTAATCGCTGAACCCATTACACCGCAACCCACAAAAGGTACGCCAATCATTTTCAAATGGCCTTGTAAAACGCCGTCTTCGCCGTTAGTTCCGTGCACAATGGGGAAAGCACAATCAATCAAAGTGTACTGTGCATTATTTAATTGTAAAATATAAGGCTTGGATTTTTTTGCAACCAAAGCAACATTTTTTTCTTGTGAAATATCAGCATCACGAATCGATTTCAGGCTTTCGATTTCAGTTTCAGAAAATAAATACCAAGAGCCTTCTTTAGATATGCCCAGTAGTGAAACCGTAAATAAACTTTTATCTAAAGCTTTAAAGATATTTTTTGCAGAATTAATAGAAACTTCATGTTCTGAAGATTGCCCACCAAAAATAAGTGCAATATGTTTTTTCATGCTTTTATGTTAGCTTTGGCCGGGCAGTTCGACAAGTTTTTTTAGTTTGTAGTCTGAGCTGATGTAGTGCCGCCGGCGGCAAAGTTTGTAAGATCATAACACGATTCAGCTAAAACTTTACGATTTCCCCAGTTAATTAACTGTCTATAGCAATAGCTCATAACTTTAGAGAATAATGGTAGTTTTTGAGAAACAACAAATGAAAAGCGAATTCGGTGTCCTTTGCCGTTGCCATCAAGTTTATTACCATTAATCAGATCATATTCAATTCTACTGACTGGAATAGTGCATTTTTGTGAATTTTCACAAATACTAGGGTGCGCCAATACAGAGGGTAAAGTGATTTCATAATTTGTCTTTTTAAAATTGTGACACGTTACTTTTTCTGTTCGACACGCATTTTTTGCGTTATCAGCAAATTCAGCAATTAAAAACGCTGGGTGTTCTTGTTCAGTTTTTTCAGCTACAGACTGAATGAGTTTTTTGTTTTGATTATAAAAACTATCTAGAGAAGTGCTACTTTTATCAATTACCAAAGGATATCGGACATCAGAAAAAGAACTATTAGAATCCTGCAAGTCCTGTTTCGTAAAATTTAAATTAATTGTGTAAGAATTTGAATTATCAACAATTGAATCGACAAGGACTATTTGATTAAAAATTTTATAATTTTGAGAATCTTCGAGAGTTGTCGACAATGCTAATGCATTTAATTCATTCACTTTTGCATCGTAAAGTGTTAAGTTTCCGATACTTTCAGCCATAGCGGCCTCCACTTGATTCGCGTCCACCGCTGGCCCCAAGTTTGACTCTTCCAAATTTTGTTTTTCGATACAAGATGTTTGTGTCGTGATCACAAACAGCGCGGTGATTAAAATTAATAATTTCATATTGAATCCCAGCCCCAAATCCATAGTGGTAATGGTAAAATCTGTTTTAATATTTGACGTGTTTCAGCTTTGATAAAAGTCATGTCATCAACATGGGCTGGTCCAAAAAGTATTTTTACCAGATCTGTTTCGTGATCTAGTGTGTACAAATCTGTACCACAGCCAAAAACGACCTGACCATTATTTTTCTCTAAAACAAATTGATCATAGCCCTCTGCTCTGAAAGCTTTTTTTACTTTTAAGGCAACAGCATCAAAGTTATGAATACGAATCATACCCATAAAGCCTTGATGACAAAATAGTTCTAGTTTATCTAGAGCGCTGCGCATGTTTGTTGAATGCGTTGGAACCATAATATGATAATTTTTTTGTTCTGTTTTCACGATATGACTGAATAAATCAGTCAGCGCAGGCACTTGTCCGCCCCATTCGTGAATAAAACTTTGTAAATCTGCACCTTTGCCTTCAACAGCGTAAGCTAATAATTGATTTGATTCGCTCCATGCAGTGAAAACCTGCGAATTCGGAATTTTTAAAAACTGCTGAATTTCATCCACGGTTCTGACAGTGTTCACAGTGTGTTGAGAATACAATTTAAGGATAGCGTTTGGATCAATCGCAGTGCCTTTAATAAATTTTAGATTTTCATTTTGCATTTTAAACGGTTGATCAAAAACGTAAGTGTATTCAATACCTGCTAGTTCAAAACCAAATTTTCTGTAAAATTCTTGTTGGTCTGACCAAAGGACAACAAGATCACAGTTTTGTTCAGTGGCTTTGTTTAAACAATTTTGCATATTTAGTGTGCTTAAACCCTGTTGGCGGTAAGAAGGGTCCGTGACCACAGAGCCTATTGCGCCAATTTTGTAGATCGCTGACGGAGTTTTAGTAATCAGAGGTTTAAATAATGCATGAGATACGATTTTATCATTCGATTCAATGATGCTCATGTTGTGAATGTTCTGGGGCGTCACAGCCGTTGGGTATTCAAGATTAATGGCCCAAGTTGAATCAGCACGTAGTTGCTGATTAAGAAAACTGAGAACTTGTTCAAACTCGTGTTTCTCTGGAGATCTTGATTTTAGCATAATATACCCCTTTGTATAGCAAAGTAATTCATACAAATATTGTAGCGTTTAATCCTCATTTCGTGATGACCAGTTCTATGAAATTGACTTAAGGCCAGATCTTTTTTACATTGGGCACGTTAGAGTCTAAAGCAGCACGCATTGTGTTTGTAAGCTTCTGGGGGTTTTATGGCTGATCTAGGTCAAAAATGGAAAGAAAATAAGCCTGGCAAAATGTTTGTCGATCAGTCTTGTATTGCTTGTGACGCTTGCGTCCTTACTGCTCCTAAAAATTTCGCAATGCATGAGGACGATGGTCATGCTTTTATATCTAAGCAACCTGAATCACCTGAAGAGCAAGCCCTTTGTAAAGAGGCAATGGAAGGCTGTCCCGTTGAAGCCATAGGTGATTTTGGTGACAAAGGTTAGTCCAGAAACCGTTTTAAAAAGTCTAAAAAAAAACTACCCAGATGCCCACTGCGCTTTAAATTACGAAAATCCATTTCAGCTTTTAATCGCGACCATATTATCAGCCCAGTGTACCGATGAGCGGGTTAATATTGTGACCAAAGATTTATTTAAATCCTATAAAAACCCTTCAGATTTAGCCCGTGAAAAAGTTGAAAAAATTGAGATCGCCGTAAGATCAACAGGCTTCTATAAAAATAAAGCCAAAAATATTAAAAAATGCTGTCAAATTTTGGTCGAGAAATACAACAACATAGTGCCTGCAGTAATGGAACAATTAGTTGAGCTGCCCGGGGTCGGTCGCAAGACGGCTAACGTGGTTTTAGGTAATGCCTACGGCATTTCTAGCGGAGTTGTTGTCGATACGCATGTCACCAGACTGTGCCAGCGCTTTGGTTGGGTCAAAACTGATAATGCTGTTAAAATTGAAGAAAAATTGAATAAAATATTTGAATCCAAAGAATGGATTATGCTGTCCCACTATTTAATTGCTCATGGTCGAGCCGTTTGTAAAGCCCGTTCGCCATTATGCACGACCTGTTTTTTATCTAGCAGTTGTCCGCGCCGCGGACTTTGATTAATATAAACCTATGTTACAAGCTTATTTTGAAAGTTTAAAATATGTTGGGCACTTATTACCCATTTCTTTTTTAAGAATATTCTTAGGATATTTTTATCTTCAGCAATCTATCCACGACTGGAAAATTCATATTGTAGGCAATTCAGTTGTCAGTGATTTATTGGTTGAAGCTTTAAATAAAACTCAGATGCCGTTTTGGTATCGACTTTTTTTGACAGAACATCTGATGAGTCATTGGACTTTCTATGCTTTTTTATTGGTGGGAATTCAAGCGATTATTGGGATTTCATATTTGGTTGGCTACGTTGTTCGTCCCGCGTCGATATTAGGGTTTTTTCTGTGTTTAAACTATTTGGCTGTATCGGGTCTTTCGCAGGAGTACTTTTTCAAACTGATGATTGCTGCCCATATATTGATGGCGTGGGTCGGCGCTGGTCGGTGTCTTGGGTTAGATTATTATTTTTACAAACGTTACCGCGGCATTTGGTGGTAAGATGAAACATTTTTTAGCTTTTACATCAGCTGTATTTTTATTTCTGACGGTTTTTTATTTTTATAAGGACGATAGTCAAATTTTAAAAGATCGCGCTAGTCTTAAAGTGTATGGAAGCAATTCGTTTGTCGGCTCTTGGGGCCCAGGTCCTAAGTTAAAAGAATTATTTGAAAAACAAACGGGCTTAAAAATCACATATTTAGAAATGACAGATCCAACTTTGCTTTTGCAAAAAATTTCTTTTGATGGGGATAAAGCCATTGCAGATGTGGTGCTAAGCCTTGATCAATACGATCTCATCAAAATCGGGGACAAAATAAAATGGGAAAACACTTATCCAACGGAAATAGAAAATATTCCAGATTATTTAAGCCATATTACAGCCATAAAACAATTTTCAGCCTATGACTGGGCGCCGCTTGCATTTATTGTGCGCAAAGATTTTTCTGTACCTATTAAAAATTTAAATGACTTACTAAAACCTGAACTAAAAAATAGAATTGCTTTGCAAGACCCAAGAACCAGTTCACCAGGTTTAATTTTTATTAACTGGGTTTATTCGCAGTTTAATTCTGCGAATGAAGCTGAACAATTTTTAAAAAAGCTAATGATTCAAGCCCATAGTTTTTCGCCAAGCTGGTCTGCATCTTATGGATTATTTAAAACACAGCAAGTTGACGTGGTCTTATCTTATGCGACTTCGCCACTATATCAATTAGTTGAAGAAAAAAATGACCAATATACCGCTATTGAATTTGATAATAAGCATCCATTGCAAGTTGAATTCGCTGGTGTACCTGCTGTTTGTAAGAATTGTGAAGGCGCTAAACAGTTTGTTAAGTTTTTACAATCCTATGAAGCTCAAAAAATTATTATGGAAAAAAATTATATGTTCCCCATTGATCGATCGGCCCAAGAGGGCACGCCTTTTGATCATGTGAAAATTTTCAAAATACTTCCATACACTGTTCAATCTAAAGAAAATTTGCAGAAACAAATAGACACTTGGACTGAGCTTAGAAATAGTGAAAACTAAATTCATTATTTTTTTACAAATTTTAATTGGATTATTTTTTTTAATTCCGATTGTTTTTTTAAGTTATTCATTTTTCGATATTAAAATTTTAGACTTTGACGGAATCCAAAAATATTTTTTAAATTCTTTTTTGCAAAGTTCAATATCAGCTGTCACTGTACTTGTTTTTGGTTTCGTCATGTCTTTAGGGTTGTTTCGGTTTAATCAGAAATGGGCAGCGCATTTGATCAAGCTTTGTTTTACTCCTGTGCTGATTCCATCGTTGATTTCAGTCATGATTGCATTGCAGATGATGTCTCCTTTTCCGTTTGGTCATATCGGCGTTATTTTAGTTTTTAATTTAGTGTACCTTGGCTTCGCCGCGAGTAGTTTTTATTTGGCTATTCATCAGAACTTAAGTTCGTATATAAATACAGCTGAAATTTATTCAATCAAAAAATTTGATATTATTTTAAAAATTATTTTACCAAATATAAAAAGACAGATTTTATTTATTGGATTGATTGTTTTTTTGGGCTGCTTCTCAAGTTTTACGATTCCGTTCATGTTAGGTGGAAAAACCGGGGGGAACCTTGAAGTCTTTATTTATGAAAAGATCTACATCCAGCAAGATTGGTCAACGGTTGTTGTTACAGCGCTGATTCAAATTTTAATGCTATACAGTCTAAGCTATTGTTTAAAAGTTTTTAATCAGAATTACCGCTTAGAAACGTTTAATCAAAAAAAAATAGCTTCAAATATTGGTGCAGCGATGATTATTTTTTATTTAACAGCTTATTTCGGAACTTTTATTTTTCACATCCTGGATGTAAAAACATTATCTAGAATTGGCACTTTTCTAAATGCTGACTATTTGCTGATTTTATTAAATACAGTTATTTTTTATTTTTTTATAGTTATCGGTTTTTCTATTTTATTTTCTATCTATGCCTATTTGATTTATAAAAAGAAAAACGTACAGTGGTTAACAACTTTTGCTAGCCCATCTATTGGTTTAACCGGTTTCTTCATTTTTTTATTTTTTGCATCTACGCAAAATATTTGGATTGAAGTCAGTAAAGTTGGCTACTTATTTCTAGTCAGCTATTTTGTGGCTTTAGTTTTGAATTTTTTATCGAATGATTTATTCAATCTGCAGAAATCAATGAAGATCGCTAGAATTTATCAAATTAGATTCCCAGCCTATTTATTAAAAATTATAATCCCCACTTTAAAAAAGAATATAGTCAGTCTTTTAAGTTTTTCATTTTTGATTTGTTTTTTTGAATTCAGTGTTTTCAAAGTTTCTGGAAGCCCCATTAAAACAACCGGGGTTATTATTTATGAATTTTTATCTAGTTATCGCACTGATTACGCTTATGCTTTAAGTGCATTAGTGATTTTAGTTTGGATTTTAATTTTTAGCTTAACGTTTAGCCTATCGGAGAAAATAGATGTCTTATTTAAAAAACATAAATTACCTAGAAGATAATATTCATTACATGATTCCTTATTTTGAATATCAAACAGGACAAGTTTACTATATCAACGGCGTGTCGGGTTCAGGTAAGACAACTTTTTTTAATATATTATGTGGACTGATTGAATTAAACGACTGGCACTGGGTAGACGGTGATACTGATCTAGCCAAATTACCAATTGAAGATCGTCATCTGGGGGTCGTTTTTCAGGGCTATGATTTATTTAATAATCTGACAGCACTTGGAAATATAGAAATAGTTATGAAATCCAGAAATAATTGGTCAGATGAAAGTCGTCAAAGATTGCAAAGTCTTATTGAAGAATTGAATCTGCAGTCTTGTCTTCAAACTACAGCCCTTAAGCTTTCTGGTGGCGAAAAACAAAGGGTAGCACTTTTAAGAGCTATTATGTCTAAACCGCGTGTATTGATACTGGATGAGCCTTTTTCAGCTTTAGACGAGGTTAACAAGCTTGCTGCTCAGAAAGTTATAACTGATTATTTAGTAGAGAATAAAATAACGACTTTGATTGCATCACATCAACCACAGGATGTGACTTTTTTAAAGCCTGTGACCATTGAAATGAAGGGCGATTTGTATATCTAAACTGCTATTAATGTGATATAAGATCAAAATGAAATCTCTGTTTGGATTAGCACTTGTTTTATTGCTAACGGGTTGTGCGGGCTCTGATGATGCAGCAATCAATGGACGTCGCCAAGCCCGAAGAATTTTAACTGAAGAAGAAAAAACACGGTTAGTCATGTCTACGATTTACTATACGCCAGACTATAGCGATCTTGATTCAAGTTTGTGTACTGGTAAAAAAAATATAAATATTTCAGATTCTAAGAACCAAGTTGGATCATACAGCCTTTGTGAAAAAGCTGTGAGTGGCTGCATGATGCAAGGTTCGTGTATAGTTCAAATTAATCAGCATCAAGTTTTAATTAACTATCATAAAAAACAAAACAACGTAGTTTATTTTAAAACTGTGAATACATCAGTTTGCCCTTATGGTTTAGGTGATTCTACAGACAATGTTACAAGTTATAAAACAATGTGTTTAGATCCTTACAAATCGGTGGCTGCGGATTTGTTGATTTACCGTTTGGGTGATGTGATTTATATGCCGGATTTAGTTGGGATTAAACTACCAAATGGATTAGTGCACGATGGTTATTTGATCGTGCGTGATTCTGGTGGCAACATTAAGGGTGTAGGTCGCTTTGATTTTTTCACAGGCTTTGAAAACACAGCTAAAAAAACAAACCCCTTTGCACGCCTAGGTTTGGGTGGTGGTGGTTTTTTAAATTATGAACATTACAGCTTTGATCACTCGGTGAGTCTCAGAATAAGACAGCAGCAGCAGTTTCCACTGATTCAGTTATAGGTTTAAAAAAACCTCAACTTTTGCCTAGTGGGATCCGAAAACGAAATGTCATGCAAATGGATGTTATATCTCAATATTTTGCGATCCTCTTGTCTCTCATAATGTTTTTATGGGTTTCGAAGTATTTTTATGTCCTATGGTACTACCGAAAACAAAAAGAAATTATCAATAAAATGGAAGCCCGAATTGCCGTGTTAAGAATGCTACTGAAAACCAAGTTAAGGCGAAAAGGTTCGCAAATGATGGATCAGTACAAGAATGATAAAGAATTTCTGGGTCGTATTTCTTCTAAGCTTGAAATACTCAGCACATATGGGCTGAGTCGCCCCAGTGATTATGGCGACTTAGTGGATATTCTAGTCAGTATTGCTGAACAAGTTGATGATTATGAAATGAAAAAATCTCCCACAGTGTATTTAACATTTGTGAAACACATGAACGAGCAGCGGGATTCTTTGATGCGTTTGTCAGTCGAAAGTGCTGATGACATGAAACAAATCCCTGAGAAAAAAATCGCTGACAAAGGTGCTGAGCCAGTGCGAGATCACCTAGTTGCCGAAGTGCCAAAGTTTGATTTTCATTTTGATAAGTGGCTCAGTTTGCTTAAATACGACAAGGGCAACATGTACATTATCAAAGAAATCGTTGAATCGAATCAGCACTTGATTGAACGTATTGATATTTATAATTCAGAACAAGAAAACAAAGAATTACATATTAAAAAACCCGTTGAAATTAATCTTCACGGGTTTGATTATCTTAAAAAGATAGTCAATTTAGATCTGCAGAAATCTCGTCTTCTTAAAGAAGAAAAAAAGAAAGCGGCTAAAATGGCCCAAACTGAATTAGCTTCAGTTTAACTGCTATTAAACTATCATTTCAGCCAATTCTCACTCTGAGAGTGTGATCTAAGCATCATATTTATGTCATTTCGTTTCAGCTTGAGAAGTTCAGGCTTCCCCCGGTAATTTATTCCGTCAGAGTTTAATAAAAGCCATTAAATATTAAAGTTTTAACGCGTTGAGTCGATACAGTGTGTGACTGCCGAGCTAGGCCAAGGTCTTAATCATGGTGAATAAGGCACATGGCGCTCTTAACAAGAAAGAAGGTTGCACGTATGTCACTGAGAATAAACACGAACCTCGCATCATTGAACGTTCAAAATGCGATGAGTTCAAGCCAGAAGGAAACCGAAAGGGCCTCGAAAAACTTAGCCTCAGGGTCACGATTAGCTGACCCTAGCGCTGACATAGCTGGAAAGGCCATTTCAGAACAAATGAATTCTGAAATCAAAGGTATGGAAGTTGCCAAGCGGAATGCTGAACAGGGTGTAAGCTTTGCTCAGATTGCAGAAGGCGGGCTAAGCGAACAATCTAATATCATTATAAGAATGAGAGAGCTTGCTGTTCAATCAGCCAGTGATACTTATTCTGATCGTGAAAGATCATTCATGCAAAATGAATACAGTAATTTGCAGTTGGAATTAGATCGTATTGCAAAGACATCGTCTTTTGGTTCGAAAAAATTACTAGATGGATCTGGTGGTGCTGTTGATATTCAAGTTGGTATTCGCGGAGATAAAAATTCACGGGTCTCATTTAATTCGGAAACAGATACAACATTGTCGGCGCTTCAGTTGGAATCAGCCAGCGTTCTTGATAAAGACGGTGCACGTGAATCATTGGAATCATTAGATACAGCACTGACACAACTTTCACTTGAACGATCTAAATTCGGTGCTCTTCAATCGCGTTTAGAATCAGCGCAAAATAGTTTGGGATCATCAATCGAAAATACATCTGCAGCACGATCACAAATTAATGACGCTGATATAGCTCAAGAGGTTTCGGCTCTTCGCCGTGGACAAATTTTAGAGCAATATCAAACTGTACTTTTGCAGCAAGCTAATGAAAGAACAGGTTCTGCATTAAGACTTATTGGATAAGTAGTTTAAAGAAAACGGGTCGGCGCGACCTCAGTCGAGGCGTGCCCAGACCTTAGTCCTAAAAATAATTTACTCCTCAAAATAAATCAAATCATGTACTTAACGTATTGCGTTAAATAAAAACTCGACCAAGGGCTAAAGTTCTCTGGACCTTAGTCCGAAATATTTCATGTACGGTTGGTGAGAAGCGAACGAGAGTTAAGACAAAGCTTGGCAGTCACTAGGCAAGTCAAACCCCTCCAATAGGCTCATGAAGTTTTCTAGCAGTCACTATGAAAACTTCGTGGGTTCTCTCCCAAAACAAAAAATATGAGTTTTTATTAAAATTTTTGCGTTTTGCAAAAAATTAACAACAACAACTATGTAAATAGGGGGACGTCTATATGGGTTTAAGAATAACAACAAACATGGCATCGATTTCTGCACAAAGATCATTGTCTACACAAACAAAAAGACAAGAGCATGCATCACAAGCTCTTGCCAGTGGTAATCGTATTACCAAGTCTGCAGATGACTCAGCAGGTTTAGCGATAGCAGAAGGTATGAAAGCTGATATTCGTGGTACAGCACAAGCTAGAGCTAATGCTTTTAACGCCATTTCAACAATACAAGTTGGTGAGGGTGGATTGTCTGAGCAAGCTAATTTAATTACTCGCTTACGTGAATTAGGCGTACAAGCAGCTTCAGACACTTTGGGCGATAAAGAACGGTCGTACTTGCAGCAAGAAGCTAAAAGTATTTCTGAAGAAATTGATCGTATTTCTAAAACAACTAAATTTGGTGATAAACGCTTACTGGATGGTTCAAACCCTTCGTTTGACTTTCATGTAGGATCTGATTCTGCTAAAGAAAATATTATTACTTATAAAGCTGACAATGATGCAAGCCTAGATGCTCTTGGTCTTGATGGGGTAGATGTTAGCTCAAAAGAAGGGGCTCGTGATATGTTAGATACTTTAGATGGAGCTTTAGAAAAAGTGTCGAAAATGCGCTCTGGATTCGGCGCCTTGCAGTCTAGATTAGAGTCTACAGTAAATGGCTTAGATGTTAAGCAGGAAAACGTGCAGGCTGCGCGATCGAGATTGATGGATACAGATGTGGCTAGAGAGTCAGCAGAATTAGCATCGTCTACGATGTTACAAAATGCTGCAATTTCAGTCTTAGCACAAGCTAACCAACAACCTTATGCAGCGATGAAACTTATTGGTTAACTAATTGATATTTAAATGATTTATGAGGTTGTCTCCCTATAGATGGCTTCTTAAACCCAGGCTCTAGCGGTTATTCGCTAGGGCCATTTTTCGTGCAATTATTTTAAGATCTCGTTAATGAGCCTTTTTTGTTTGGCAATACCCTTGAATTTGGTATGACTAGCCCAAAGAGGTGCCTATGAAAAAGATTTTTCTATCTATATTATTTATCACACAGTTTGGGTTAGCTAAAGATATCGAATTAGGCAGCTACACGGCTGTTGACGTTGAAACCGGCACTGTTATGTCCACTATTCTTTTACGTGCTGACAAAACTGTGAATTACACTGTATCGACTCCGGACTTTGCAATGCCTGAACCAGGCTGCGAAGGCACATACACAGTTGTTGAAAACAAATTAACAGCTGAATTAGCCTGCCCTTTATCATTTTTACCAAATGTTCGTGTTGAAATCGATATTACTGCAGTGACCCCGGAATCAGTTAGATCTGAATCAGGCGTAATTGTACCTGTTGTTATTGATGCTTTTGGAACGGAGCCGACTCCGTTTATTCTAAAGAAAAAGTAATTACTGACTGTTATAAATAAATATCAACAAATTTTGTTGAGTTAAAGGCTGCACAGATGTGCGGCCTTTTTTTATTTCAAGACTAGATGACTCTTTGGTCTGTAAAGACTGAAGTCTGATCGTTGTTGGTCTGTGTAGGACTAGATAAGACCAGCATAATACCTAGACTTTGGTTTGGAAAATCACTTGCTGAAGGTCTATTTTTCAAAACTTTAGTCTAGTTTCGTCTAGTCAATGGTCTAGAAATGCAGGACGCGACTAAAGCTCAATACAGACTCGCCGAAAGGTATATCAACAAAACGACTCAGACTCGACTAGATAGACTGAGAAATTCTGATGATGTGACTGTCGCAGAATTTTGATGAAGGTCCAGATAGCAGAGTGCAGGTCACCAAACGTACAAATAGGAATGAAGATTCCTACATATATAAGAAGAGGTCGAACATGGGATTAAGAATTACAACAAACGTAGCAGCTATTAATGCACAAAGAGTTATGAATACAAATACTCGAGAAATGCAAAAATCAATGGCGCAATTATCAACTGGTTCAAGAATCACTAAAGCGGGTGATGATGCTGCAGGTTTAGCAATCAGTGAAAACTTAAAATCAACAATTAGATCATACGCACAAGCTTCACGAAATGCGAATGACGGTATATCAATGATTCAGACAGCTGAACAAAGTATGGGTGAAGTTTCTAACATCTTAACACGTGTTCGTGAACTAGGTATCCAAGCTTCTTCTGATACAGTGGGCGATCAAGAGCGTGGATTTATTCAAAAAGAAGTTGATGCTTTAAAATCTGAAATTCAACGTGTTGCTGAATCAACAACTTTCGGTTCTAAAAAATTATTAGATGGTACTGGTGGAGTCTATGACATTCATGTGGGTACAACAGCTAACGAAGGTACAGACTGGATTTCTTATAATGCAGCTGAAACAAATATTACAAAAGATGCATTGGGAATCGACGATCTTGATTTCAATACTAAAGAAGGCGCAAGAGCTGGTTTAGTTTCTCTTGATTCTGCACAGTTAGCAGTTAATGGTTCTCGTGCAAACTTAGGAGCTATGCAAAACAGATTAACATCAGCAGTTGATGTGATCGGTACAATGTCTGAAAGTATCAGTGCTGCAAATTCTCGTATCCGTGATACAGATGTTGCAACTTCGACTTCAGAATTAGCTCGTAACAGTGTTCTTTTAAACGGAACAACTTCTGTACTAGCACAAGCTAATCAATTGCCTCAAATGGCTTTAAAATTAATCGGTTAATTAAATTGTTTAAATTTTTGGGCGGGGTGTGCTTGACCTCCGCCCTGCTCAAACAATTTAAATAAATATTTTCTCTACCCAGCACGACTAACGTCATGCTGGGTTTTTCTTTTGTCTCTGATTGATCCAAAAA
>JAYSQO010000032.1:0-33547 GCA_043721535.1 Bdellovibrio sp.
GGTCGCAGCTATTTAAAATTATTAACCCATCCCCGACTACATGGTGTCTATTTGCTTATGAGGGAGTCAACGTGAGACCCATTCAAGAAGAGCTCAAATCACTGCGTCAACAATTTGCACTAAATCAAGCTTCAGCAAATGCTATCCCAGGCGATATATGGCTTATTGTTGGTTCTGAGGGCGGGTTTTCCACACAGGAGGCTGCTGAAATGCAAACCCTAGGCCTTCATCCAGTGACTTTGGGTCGCCAAATTTTACGCGTGGAAACGGCTTGCCTGACTTTAGTCTCCGTCCTAAAGTATGAGTTTGGACTTATGAAATAGTCCACGGAGGATTAAATGCTTAATTCCACAAATGAGCACCGAGACAACAGAGATGATAAAAACGACCTATTTGATGAATTTGAATTTAAGCCCTTAACTGCTGGTTTAGGATTTCATAAAAAAACGGCAACAGCGGCAACAACTAATACTCCAAATATTAATACAAACTTTAATACTTCAGTAAGAACAACACCGACCATTCATCAGTCGTCGACAACGTCAACTCAATCATTTAATTTACAGCCACCATTACCAAGAAATGAACAAAACACGATTCGTAAACCAGCCCTGAATGTTCCAATGATTGAAGATGATTCAATCACAAAAGCACAATCAGCTGTGAACGAAATTTTAAAAACTTTGAATCAAAAAAAACAACACGAAGATCTTTTAGCGAAAAATAAAAAAAGATTAACTTGGGTTAACACTAGTCCGTCTTTAGCCGCTGGATTTTTAGATACACTATTAACATCAGCTTTATTTTTAATTAGCATGATTGCAATGTTAGCGATTACAAAAATTGATTTAATCGCCAATCTGAATAACCCTGATTCACAGTTTATGATTTACTGGTCGACATTATGTTTGTTTGCGACGATTCAATTTATTTATTTTATTACGTGTCGTGCTTTTTTAGGACACACACCGGGCGAATGGGCCTTTGATCAACGCTGCGGAAGCGAAATTCAGCAAGCTACAAGAACTTATATTTTAAAAGTCACTGCACGAACGATCATAAATATCTGCACAGGTTTTATTGTCATGAGTTTTATTTCTCTAATAATTCGTAAAGACTTTTTAAGTTATATAACAGGTCTGCAAATTCAAAAACAAAAATATATCTAGGACTATTTGTGCATAGAAAAGTTTTAAACTTGGACGAAGCCGATCAAATTATCCAAAATTACAAAAAAGAAAAAAAGAAAATTGTTTTTACTAATGGGTGTTTTGACCTATTACATGTTGGCCATATTCGCTATCTTGAACAGGCTAAATCACGCGGTGATATCCTGATTGTCGGCATTAATACAGATGCCTCAGTTCAAAAGCTTAAAGGCCCTGCCCGCCCCATACAAAATGAAAATGACCGTGCAGAAATCCTAGCTTCACTAAAAGCTGTGGATCACACAGTGTTATTTAGTGAAGACACACCAATTGAATTAATTAAAAAGCTTAAACCTGATGTTTTAGTTAAAGGTGGCGATTGGAAAGTTCAGCAAATTGTCGGTTGGGATTTTGTTCAAAGTTACGGCGGGCAAGTTGAATCTTTACAATTTATCGAAGGTCGTTCGACCACTCAGATTATTGAAAAGTCGAAGACCTAATGCAAATTAGTTATTCGCAGCGACACTCGCTGCATTATCATTAATTAAATTTTTAACAACTTCTAAAGCAGTTCTGATTTCAGTGTCCTGTGTCGCATTTAATTGTTGATTTAATGTTGGCAATAAAACATTAAAGCTCTGTACTGAAGTTAAATTTGCACTGATATCACGTCTGCTACGACCGTCAACATATTGGAAAGTTCCGTTTTTGATATCGTTAAAGCCAATTTTAATCACTTCAACGGCTTTTAAAACAACAACTTTATTATTTGATTTTAAAATCTGTTGGAATAAACCCACATAAGAAGACTGATTATATGAAATCAAACTTTCTTGGATATATGACTGATTCTGAGTCGACACCATTGACTGGTACTGAACTAACATCGTAAAGCTAGCTACTGATGGAGTTAATCTTAAAGCATATAAGCCTAATCCAACATACTGAGCATCCGTTGAATTGATAAGTTCTTCCGTTAATTGGTAAAAGTCAGCAGAAACCACTTCGTTCTTTTTATAAGAAGAAACAAGGGCGATAATAGATTCTTTAGATCTAGCCGCTAAAACTTCAGCTCTGATTTGTTCATAAGTTTTCTTAACGACAGTGTCTTCATCTTTTTGATCATCATTAGTATTTTGTACAGCAGGATTTACTGGTGCTGACTTCGACGGATTCACCGGACGATTTAAATCAGATTTATTTGAAGTCTCTGAATCAGTAGGTTCCGCATTAGCTTGTGCAAAGGGCTTAGCTGGTAATACAGGCGCTCTTTTAGCTGTTTGTTGTTTTTTCTGAGCTGTCGCTGAAACTGATTTAGCTGCCTGAGTTGTTGCAGAAACACCAACAGCACCAGAAACACTTATGCTTTTGGCAATAATATCTTTATTTTTGAGAGCTTCATATTCACGGTCAATACCGCGACCACTTAAATCATAACCAGCAGTCGTTTCATCAACTGCTTTACCCATTTTATAATTGATCTGAGAAACTTCAGAATTTTGAAGTTTAATTTTTGGAGAATTTAATCGACTCATAAAAGTAGTAAAACCGATAAGGCAAATACCTAAGCCAGTTAACACTAATTTTTCGTTTCTTGATAAGTTAGTTTTCATAACAGATCTCCTTGATGCCTAATTAGAGAGCATCAATGAGACCAAGTTATTGTTTTTATGACGTTTATAGCCCTGCTGAGTCTATCATCCCGATACACTTAGCCACATAAGCCAATTTTTGCTAACACTTCTGTGCTACGGCCTAACAGTTGTCTCAGGATGAGACAGTTTTAGAGGGACAGCTACTTCCTGAACTATTTCTTAATCGATGGGCAGTAACCCACACGGGCGCCCATTTTATCAGGGAATGACCGGCAAGTTTCAGGGCGGATGTCGTACACAGTACAACCCCGTGTAATAGAATCTTGAAATATACAATCACTATTAGATTTTTGCTGAAGCATAAACAATTCGGTTGATTCACGGTAGCTTTGCAGAAAGCCTTCTTTTTTAAGACGCTTCACTGATTTTTTTAGTGAATGATCGACTTCATCTTGGCTTAAAAGTTTTAAGCGAATTAAATCTGAAACTTTGACTTCGACAGGCATGGCACAACAGTGGGCTTTACACTGAGTGCAGAAATCTTTTTCATATTTTCGCCATGTCGATGGACGATCTTTATCGACAAAAGACATGACTAGCCATTTTTATCTTTTGATGAGAAATCAAAACCTAATCGTTTTGTTTTTCCATTTTCAGGATCGTCTGTGATTGAACTGCTTTTTAGACGAAATTTAATTTTTGAATTTTCAATGATCACACGTGGATCTAATGAATGACTATCAATCACGACCACATTACGTGTTGATTGCGCAGTGATTAATCGCGTGTCCCAAATAGCGCGTAAGTAGATGACGAGACTTCCTAAAAGTTGTGATAAAATAAAACTTAAAAATAAAACAACTGTTAGTGAAACGGCTGGTGCAACTTTATCAAGTCGTGATTTTTCATAGATTTCAAATTTATTCACTAGGCTTAGTTTTAAGGCTTCAACTTTAGCTAAAGCAGCTGAAATGTCTTTGTAACGTGAAACTTGCTGATCTGATCTTTTTTGTAATTCGTCATACATTTGTGCAGCTACAGGCATGGCTTTAGCTTCATCAGACACGTGATCGATCGCAGTTTGAATTTGTCCAAGTTTAGCACGTAACAAATCATTTTCTAATTTAAGACCTTGGGCTCTACCGCTGTTACCATAAAGCTGGCTTTCGCGTTTTACAGTCGAATTACCAGCTGAATTGCCACTCAACGCAGTTACAATTTTATTGTTTTCTGAAATTTTCATCAGCGTTTCATTTTTTCTGACCATCAACTCAGATAAGTATTCTCCAACCTTTTCACGAGAACTTAGTGAAATTAAATTTTCAGGTTTTTCGTTAAAAGCTTGCATTTTTTTATTCAAGTCAAGAATTTCAGTATCAACTGATTTTTTTTCTGTTTGCAAAAAATCATTCATTTGCTGAATGTCTTTAGATTCGACCTCTTTAAAAGATTCTAAAGCCACAGCTGCTGCGACATTTGAAATATACAAAGCTAACTCTTTTGAATCTGATTGAACTAATACATCGACTGAGTAATCACTTTTAATTTTAAAAGACAACATGCCATCAATTTTTTTGTAGATCTGTATTTGTTCGTCTTCAGTTAATTTGTCAGTTGTCTTGCTGTATTCAGCTTGCCAAATTTTTAAACCTTGCTTTTCGCCTAAGCTAATTTGTGTATTGTACGCAGCGTCTGTTGTTTTGTTAGCAATTTTTTGTAGAAAATCTATCGTCTTAAAATATTCAAGGCTTTTTTGCACTGAAGAATTATTTTTCTTGGCTTCGTTAACTTGAGCCCCTTGACCAAGAATATTTTTTGTAAAAGCTTGTAAATGAGAATTCTGTGCGTCGTTAATAATAATTGTGGTTTTAGAAATGTACGGGTTTTGAATTGTGTAGATGACTAAGCCCACTGTTGTGATCATCAAAGTCAGTACTAAAAATAGCGGCCAGTTAATAACCATCAGCGAAGTAATATCTTTAAGCGACATCTCTTGTGTTAATTCTTGTGATCTATTTTCGAATTCAATAGATTTCGAATCTTCAATATTATTCATATGCTATCCCCATTTCAGCCTTGGTTTACACGAAATAGCTGAGTTTGAACACAGACTGATTTTTTAAAGATTCATTGGTGTATTTAATACAAAATAAAGTGTCAAAAATGTGTACACTCGTAACAATAAATTCACTTATCCGTAAGTCGTAAATTCTAAAAATCAATACAGCTGCTTTATAGCTGTTTTAAAATTTATTGTGAAAAACAGGATTAAGTTCTTATTTCAAGCCCCAATTAAGCCGATAGTCTAGGTAGAACGAAGGAGGACTTAGATGAGTTCAATATACGACGGGGCACTTTTGCATCAATTTTTATGTAACACACCAGAGGGCGCCTTAAGAAAAATGCTAATCATCGACAAGTTGACTGATGTGCACTTTAATATGTTAATGAAGTTTGCTCGGGGCAGTTCAGAAGCTGACTTCTGCACACACTTTGATGCGGGCACATTTCCGAAATTAAAGTACAATGCAAAAGAAATCGTTTTAAAGGAAAAATTTTGGGAAATTTGCACACAGGTCTTAAATAAACATGGGCTACTCTCTCCTGCTCCAGCTCAAAAAGCTGCCGCATAATTTTACTGTTTTAATTCCTTTTCAAAATTTTGCGCTTGAGCTTGAAAAAGAGCTCGAGCGTAAAAATATTAAAATCATTTTTAAACATTCACAGATCGTTGTCGTTGCGGCCAGTACTGACGCTTATTTATGGGCTCAAGATGTGTGGTATGAATGCCAATGCGTTCAAGGCTATGATAACAGTTTATTAGCTTTAAAAAAATTAGAACATTTAGGCTACTACTATTCGACTAAAAAAAATCCAATAGCTACAAAATTGATTCACAAACTTAAACTGATTCCAGAAAAAAGAATCAGATTTCCTGTAAAAAAAGAATTTTCTTTTAAATATTATATATGGACTGCGGTTGAAGATTTCATTATTTACAGCGCTCATCCCAAATCACGCTATCCCGTTGGCTGGCATGAATTCGAAGAAGACAAAAACCATCCACCTAATCGAGCTTATTTAAAGCTTTGGGAAGTCCTAGCGACCCAGAACCTTATAATTAACCCTGTTGAAAGCGCTATCGAAATTGGCGCAAGCCCTGGTGGCTGGAGTTGGGTTCTCAGTCAGTATTTTAAAACAGTCTATACATTCGACCGAGCCGATTTAGACCCTAAAATTCAAAAAATTCCGAACATTATTCATGCTAAAACAGATGCTTTTAAAATTGATCCAAAGGATTACACGAACTGCAGTTGGTTTTTTTCTGACCTCATTTGTAGCCCTGAAAAAATACATAAAACTATTCAGTATTGGCTAGACCACAGCCAGATTAAGAATTTCGTATGTACTGTTAAATTTAAAGGGCAAACTGATTACGAAGTGATTGATAAATTAAGAAAAATACCTGATTCTAAACTTGTTAGACTTTATCAGAACAAACATGAAGTCACTTGGATAAAATTGGGCTGATAAAAATAGTCACTGATTAAAGAAGGATTTTTTGAATATGTCGAATAATCAAGTCAATCTCAACACAGCTAACTTTTATACTCCGGTTAGCAATCTTGATTTTAACGAGATCTACCAGCATATTAAAACTAATAAAATGGCCGTAGCCTACAAAATTCTTGATCAGCATTCTAAATCAATTTTTTTACCTATCAGCGGTGACAAACTTTATATTTCAAAAACTTTTCCACACAAATATAACAACCAAGAAATTATTTGCTGTTTTGATTACAATGGCGAAACTCATTTGTTTAAGTCTGTTACTAATAGCGGCGAAACCAATTACATTGTTGATCGCCCGACTGAAATTTGTAAAATGCAAAGACGTGATAATTTCAGGGTCAATGTTCCTACGACTTTAAAACACAATTTTAAAATCATCAAAGAAGCTAGCTTAAAATGCTAATTAAGAGACATCAGTTTAGGTGGTTGTAAAATTTCTGTGGCCAGTGCTTTTCCACTTGAATTCAAAGTTGGCGATGAACTTGATTGCACGATGGCTTTAATCGATGATGACCCGTTACCGCTTAAAACAGAAATTGTTTTTTCTGAATTTATCAAAGAAACAAAAGCTCAAATTTATGGATTAAAATTTAATGATCTTGATTCAGAAGCCACATCAATTTTGCAAACATCAATGGTGCGTGTCGATCGTATTATTCGTGGAAAAAATATAGAATAACTTATACATCACAGCTTTGAAATAATGGAATTTCGATCAGTAGGCCTTTAAAACCATGATGTTTTAATTTTTCTTTAAAAATATCAACGGATATCTCTTGGCTTAATGGTGGATAAAAATTATCGTGATGATGAGGTATGGTAACTTTCGGATTTATAAAAGCCACTTGTTTAGCAACTAAGTCTTGAATCTGACTGTGTCCTTGCAGTGGTGCTAATAAAAAATCGATTTGCAAATCTTTATAAGTCAGAAGTTCTTTATCTGTGCAGCCTGCAGAACTAATAAATAAAACTTTTTTATTTTTGATCTCAAACATGTAAGTTTGGACAAGCCCTTTAGGATACCCAAGACCCACGTGGCATAAATTCAAACAATCAGAAACTTGGCATCTTTTTAGGGTTGAATAAACCAATGGCCAATCAAAATTTATATGTGAACTTTTAAAAGCACGCACTTTATATTTTTTAAAAATAAATTCTGTATTTGTTGTATGAATAATTTTCGAGGCCTGTACCCCACGAAGTCTAAGCATATAACCTGTTAAACCTGGCGCGTAAACTTGAGCATCACTTGAATTTAAAATTTGGGGAACATCATAAGTATGATCGAAGTGCCCATGCCCGATGAATACGGCCTCAGTGTTAGCAAAAGACTGTGCTGTGAATGGTGAAGGTTGGCCTTTGCCACGACTAATAAATGGATCAAATGCGATATCCCCACTTGAGCTTTTAACAATAAATCCTGCTGTGCCTAACCATGTTAAATCCATGGGCTTCACACTAGCATGGGTGACTATTTATGACAAATGTTAAGCCCTTGAACAGTAACTTCAGTTTAATTGGTTTAGAGACACTTTAGGGCTGGTGAGCATTTTGCTTTAGATTTATGTGCTACAGAAATTTAAAAAAGGCTTAATAACAGGAGATCCTTATGAACTTTATCAAATACCCATCTAAATTGATCGTTTTGGCAGCCCTCACATTAATGGCAGCAACAAGCCATGCCACTTTACCTGAAGGTGCTTTCAAAGGTAATAGCAATATGATATCAAGCCCTGATATCATGTCTCTTTTAATTAAAAAAGATCCTAATAGCCATGATTACTACGCTATTCTTGCTGAGTACAAAGTGAGTCGACTAGGCAGTTTTATTCAATCTTCTCGAATTACAAATTGGATCGATCGAATCTATTCTTACAAAATCGTACAAACTTCAGGTCTAAATTATGATTTATTGCCACTTGAAGTCACAGCATCAGGAGACATTCAGGCTAACACAATTGTGAAAGCATCAACTTTAACTTTAGCACAAGATGGTTCACTTAAAGGAGCTGTGATTTCAAGAGACCGTTCTGAAGTGAGTTCCTCAAATGAAATTATGCGATTCGATGGAACATCTTCAGGATCAACTTGGGAAAACTTTATTCCATCAAAATATTTAGGAACAACAATTTCAAATGGTTTAGATTATTTCAACGACTTTTCTTATAATTTAGTGATCAATGCTGATATGACAGCGGACTTTCATCAAAATGCAATTAAAGGTCAATTCGATATCCGTGAAAATATTCAGGGTTTATTTTACACAATGACACCTAAAAGTAATAAAGTGAAAGGTCTAAATAAAATCGCAGGTAGAATTGCTTACTTCACAGATATCGTTAATCAAAAGCCCAAGAAAACTAATGATGAAATTTTATTTATCAATCCAGAAAATGCTAGAGATATCGGTTTTTATTACGAGCGTGAAAAATGTAATGAAACAAAAATACAATGTCGTACGCCAGACGACGTTAAAAATGCTACAAATCCGCTAACAGGAAAATAATCAGATTATTCACTACAAATAAAAAAGGAGAGTTTTTACTCTCCTTTTTTTAAAAAATTAAATTTTACTCTTAATTATTCTTTCCAAGGTGCAAAAGCTGATTCTAAGCCACTCATGTGGGGCTTAAGTTCTGGCATATGACGACCAATGACTTGAGCCAATGTACCTTGCTGATCAATCCATTCAAGACCTGCTTTTGTATAGTGATCAGCATTGTAGTAATCAGTAAAGTACGGATCAGCCATCAAACGGCGTGAGGCCATCAAGATAAATATCTGAAACATGGTTTCGCCAAAACCAAAGTTTTTAGGACGAACTTCTTCAGTTAAAGTTCCTACTAATAAATCAATCATTTCAACATTGTCATTGCCATTAGCATCGAAACCATAAACTTGTTCAAATTTTTTGATCACATTTTTTTGTCTTTCATCCAACTCTTTACTTGGATGAAAGAAGTCACGATAGGTATTAATTGGCTTAAGGCCAATCGCACGACGAAATTGATTGTAGCGAGGTGTTGCACGTTCACGGTCACGAATAATATCAACCATACCTAAATCCATTGAACCATGACCTGGAATTTTTAAATCGCGCATAAATTCAGGGAAATTATTCAGAACTAATTGGCCAGGCAACTGTGTTCCAAAAGAATAAAATAGATCTTTTGTCTTATAATTTTCCATAATTGAATAAGATTTTTCATTTCTTGTTTCAATGAAAGGAACTTCTTCAACAATTGATTTATTAGATTCATTTTTTAAAACTAATTTTTCAGGTAGCAACGAATGTAACCGGTAAACTGATGTGAATTCTTCAGTAATACTGTACGGAACTCCGAAATCATTTTTCTTATCGCCGACAATTCCACCTAATAAATATCCTGATTTGATTGCAGTAAAGAAATCCGTTTTAGCAGCTAATTTACTAATTACGGGAATTTTTTGAAATGTTTTTGTATGAGTGTTTGGATTTAAAGCTCCGTACCAGTTGATCTTCATCCCTTTTTTCAAAGTTTCGTTGGCCAAAATAGCCGGAGTCCATTCAACAGTGTGAATTTTTGCCAAAATCGCCGCAGTCGCTAAACGTGCAGTTTGAAAAATTTCTTCGTCTAACTGACGCTTTGTCATCATCACGTTTTTGCCTTGGCCATTCCAAGACCACATATCAGTTGCTGGGTTATGCTTCGCGTATTTTTGAAACAACATATCCGCAATCGCATTGTGCTCTTTGACAAATAAAGTATGAAGCATACTTAAACCGAGCCACCAGTTATCTCTGAAACCAGTTTCTTCGAAGCCTTGGTTCTGTCTGTTGTTAGCTGGATTTAGAGTTGAACTTTTTGGTAAAAGTTCTTTTCCGTTAGCCATGACTGTTGTCATTCTGCCCTTTGAATATTCTCGAAGTTCGGCTTGTTCCTTTTGACTGCTTCCGTAAATTTGTGAAGCATCCCACCAGTGGGTCACATCATTTGCAGACACTTTGCCGTAAACATTTTTGAAATTTTTGGTGCCTTCAGGAATTGTTTTTGTGCGATCAATAGATTGCTGATTACCTTTGTCATCAACAACTACATGTGGGTTTGATGTTTGATTGGGTCCGTGTGTTAACCAGTCATGATTCATAAATTGAATCCAAACAGCAGCTAACATATTTAAAAATGGGACCGGTTTAAATTCATCTCGTTTAAAAAAGACATTTGAAACAGTGACTGGATTTGGCGTCATTAAATTCTGTGAAGCATTCTTATCAATAAATTCTGGGGCCACATTGCGACCGAAGGCAACTCCGGCGGCGCCGACCATTGGATATTTAGGATCATAACAAGTCCCATCCGCAGAACGAAATTTTGTATCAATTTTTGAACAGTCAATTTGTTTGTAACCAGAATAATTGATATGCGGATCATGAAGATTGTTTTTTAAAAGATTTTTACGAATATCACTAAGAACTATGAGTCCACCAAGTTCAGTATTTTTATCAGACCATGTTGTCCACGGAGTATCTGCTAATTCAGAACTAGGAACTCTTTCGACCCCGTTACTTTTAGAATGAACTCCGGCGGTTGGCATTGAACCACACGAAGTTACCAATTGAACAAATGTGATCAAATAAACTAAATGTTGACGCCGAATCATGAAAAACTCCTTTTTTAATAACATTCATTATTTTACAAGAACTCGTGTTATGTTTCAATTTATGCTTGTTTACAACTGGACCAAAGTTGTGGTTTAGATCAAGGTCTAGGTGCTTAACTGCATCCTCTGGAGTTATTTAAAGAATAATATAAAATGAACTCATGATAAATCGAAAAATATTTTATAAAATAACGTTGGGTTTTTTAGCACTATCTGTGGGTGGTTATTTCTTCGTTGATCTTTTGATCGAACCCCCAGGCATAAGATCACCAGCGTCGTATCCTGAAAACTATGAATCACTGAAGTCTTGTGAAAAACAAAATATACTTTGGACTGAAATTAAAAAAACAAAATATACAGTTTTACCAGAATTACGTGACTTCGGTTTTCTACAATTTGCAGCCATGAGTCGCCAAGAAATATCTTTAAAGGGCTACCGTCAATCTGACTTTGCGCCAGCTGGTTGGAAAAAGTATATTCACGGTCGTGGTGCTGTAGCTCAGGTTAAATTCATATCTAAATCGAATTCTTACACTGGAATTTTTTCTGGAGCAGAATGTGGACTGATACGACTTTCAGTAACATACAAACCTAGTGGAAGTAAAGCTGTAGCGCCAGGATTGGCTTTAAAAATTTTCAGAGATAAAGTCAGCAGTGCAAATATTTCTGCTTTGGTTTCAATAGACGGACAATATAAGGATTTTAATATTTTTAAAAATTCGATGTCTAATATTGTTCCTGAAGGCAGTGGGGTCGGTGCTAAACTTGTACAAAGAGTTTTCAAAAAAGTTTCATCTTACCCAGAAGAAATTCTTTTAGAACATATGGCGCAAATTGATGTTCGCGGATTAACAAGTGAGCAGCCCAAAGCCCCAAGACAAGTCTTTTTCGTGCCTGATGATAAAATTCATTTTTCGTCAGATGAACATGATTTCCGAGAAGATCTTTTGAAAATTCCAACAGAAACAAAAATTTATTCCGTCTTAGCACTATCAGCAGATGGAAAAACAAAAGATTATATTGGAGATATTGCCACTACTTCTGAATTTTTAGCGTCTGAATTCGGCGATGATGGTTTATTTTTCAAACATCAGTTTAGAAAATAACTTATTTAATAAGTTCTCTGTAAATCCAGTAAGGTCCGATCAATAAATGATAGAAATTTGTTAAAAACGCTGGTGATTTCTTTTCGTATTTATAATGGCCAATAGCCTGAAAAACCCAGCCCACAATAAAAATCGCAGCGTGTGCAGTCACTGACAAATAGAGCGAGGAAAAAAACACCCCAAGCGACAGCACACAAAAAGGGATGGCATATTTATATTGATCAAGCTTGATATAATAGATGCTGGTGAATAGCCAAAACAAAAATCCTAAGTTTAAAAATTCACTAATGCCAACTTTAGAAAATAAACCAAATGTTCCAAAAACAATTAATGGAATACCCACATAATGGGTTAGTTTATTCCTTTTTGTTTGGTGATAGCTCGCATAGCTTTCGAAGTGCTGTTCGATTGCCTTCATTTATTTGCCTTTTTTATTTTCGTTATGCTGGGCTGTGTATTCTTTAAGATCACTGTTAAATTCATCACGTTTTTCTTTGATGTATTCTTCGAAATCTTTTCTTTTTTCTCGATAATCGGATTCAAAATTATCCCGCTGAGTTTTAATTTCGATAAAGAAATTTTTTCTTTTTGAATCAATATCATTATAAAGTTCTGTTTTTCTTTCACGAGTTGTCTTCATGTCTTTAATTGATTCACGTTCTTGGTTTAATTCATCGGTAAATGTTTTTTTGCGCTTAGATTCTGCTACGGAATACTCTTCGCGAATTTTATTCATATCCCGATTAAAGATTTCTCTTTTGCGACTAATCAAATCATTATACTTTGTACGAATCTCAGAAGGCTCTTTCCTAAACCCTAGCATCCATTCTGTATATATAGCTTTTTCGTCGTTTTTAAGTTGTTGTGATTGGGGAATATCACGTCTCAACTGTTCAAATTGTGAACGATCTTCACTAAGGCTGTATTTTTGACGAATGTTGGTGTCGGCTAGTTTTTGGCTGGTTTCGGCTAATACTGTATTCTGAGTTTCTTCTGATCGTGTGAACGTTTCACAAGATGACAACACCAATACTAAAATAAGAATCATATTTTTTGGATGCATAAAACACCTACCTGTTTTTAGATTTAGCCTGTCGAATTTCCATATCGACATCTCTTTTTTTAATACTATCACGTTTATCGTAAATTTTCTTACCTTTAGCTAAGCCGATTTCTAGTTTAACAAAACCATTTTTAAAATAAATTTTCAAAGGCACACAGGTTAAACCTTTTTCTTTGATCGATGATAAAATTTCAACAAGTTCTTTTTGGTTTAATAAAAGTTTGCGCAATCTTTCGGGAACATGGTTGTTATAACTGCTGGCTGTGTATTCAGAAATATGTGCATTCTGCAAATAAGCTTCATTGTTTTTAAAAGCGATGTAGGAATCTTTAAATTGAATGTTTTTTTTACGTAGTGATTTGACTTCGCTACCTGTTAAAACAAGACCCGCTTCATAAGTATCTGTTATGAAATAATTAAATCTGGCCTGTTTGTTTTCTTGAATGATTAAAATACTCATTTTTCACTTTCTAAATAAAAATAAAGATTTTTAATCTGTATCGGTGATAGTTCTTCAACTCTGACTTTGCCAGAAACTTTGTTGATTTCCACCCATTTTAAAAAAGTCTCAGTCTGGCCAGCTTGTAAATTAGATTTAAGTATTCGACGACGTTGTTTAAAACATGTCTTAACAAAAGCTAAGTATTTGTCTTTAAATTGAATGTCAGATTCTTTTTTGTGAAATTTGAGCACTCGGCTAGCAACTTTCGGAGCCGGTGAAAAATCTCGCGGGCCTGCATCACATACAGTTTTAATTGTCCAAAATTCTTGAGCAATCACTGAAAGCATACCGTAGTCTTCTGTTTTAGGCAGAGCTCTAATTCTTTGGGCGACTTCTTTTTGAAACATTAAAATCATTGAACGGCATTGTTCATGGTCAAGACTGCGATCAATCACAATTGATGACGAGATCTGATAAGGTAAATTACTGACTAAAACGTCATATTTAATTTTTCCCCAATCAATCTGAAGAGCATCACCTTCAATAACATTCATCTGTTGATTGATCCAATATTCAACAAGTGATTTGTCTAACTCAATTAATGTGTATTGCCTGTATTTTTCTTTTAATAAATCAGTTAATGCCCCAAGACCTGGGCCGATTTCTAAAAGCTGTGTCGGATTTTCTTCATTCACAGCTTGAATAATTTTATCGATGACTCCATCGGAAACTAAAAAGTTTTGTCCTAATGATCTTTTTGTTCTATGAAATAATTCATTTTGCCGTTCGATCAGTCTTTCTTTTGATGATTTATTGATTGATGTCATAAGTTTTCAACCAACTTTATTTTAAAATCATTTTCATAAGACGATGACGATGGCCCTAAATCTAATTTTGCATTTTCATTGTTCATCAGTTTTTTAATTCCGACATAGCCAATCATAGCTGCATTATCAGTGCAGTAACGAATCGGCGGGATAATCACTGAATAGCCTTTAGCTTTCAAACTTTCAGCCATTTCGCGCAGTCGCGAATTTGCACTGACTCCGCCAGTGATCACTAATTGTTTTGTTTTATAATTTTTTAAAGCCTGAGTTGCTTTGTGAATTAAAACATCCACAATAGCTTCTTGAAATGAAGCACATAAATCATTTTTATTTTTTTCTATATCTTCTGGCGACATTTGCGAAAGCAATCTGTGGGCAGATGATTTAAGTCCACTAAAACTCATCATTAAGTTTTTTTCATTAATCAGACTTCGCGGAAAATCATAAGCTTTTTTGTTTCCAGTTTTTGCTAGCTGGTCAACTTGGACCCCGCCGGGATAACCAAGTCCCACCATTTTTGCGAACTTATCAAAAGCTTCACCTGCTGCATCGTCCTTTGTCGTCCCGACAATCGTGTATTTTCCAAATTCCTCAACCCAATAAAGACTTGTATGACCGCCGCTGACAGCTAATGCAATGTAGGGATAATTAAAATTTTCGTTTGGTTGATAATCTGAATCCTTTAAAAAAGGAGCTAACAGATGACCTTCTAGATGATTGATTCCAACAAATGGTTTTTTATAAGCTTGAGCTAAAGCTTTCACAGTCATCAGTCCCACAATCAGTGATCCGATAAGTCCTGGTCTGTTCGTCACTGAAAATCCATCGAGGTCAGTGATTTTTAAATTAGTTTTCTTCAATATGTCTTCGATCAATGGCAGAATTGCTACTGAATGATTGCGACTCGCGATTTCAGGAACCACTCCACCATACGGTGCATGCTGCAAATCCTGGCTGGCCGATGATTGAGCTAAAACAAAACCATCACTTTGCACAATGGCAACAGATGTATCGTCACAGCTTGTTTCGACCGAAAGGATTTTTTTTAGCAATAGGTCTTCCCAACTTAATTATTTTTTTGAAATTTTTTGTTTTGCTTTTTTGCCATACGTTGAGCCGCTGTAAAGAGATGCGACTTCTTCGTAGAACGAAAAAGCTTCATCTTTCATGCCCATCGCTTCAAAGCAAGCACCTATTTTGTACTTAGCTTCAGGAACATTTTTATTTTTAGGATTAGCGCTGACAAATTTTTCATATTCTAAAATGGCTTTTTTAAAATCTTTACTTGCGTAAAGTTCTTGGGCCACATCAAAAGTTGTTTTTTTATCACTGCTATCTTTAACTGCTGTAACTTTTTCAGTTTTGGATTCATCTTTTTTTGTTTCGGTATTTTTAGCTTCTGTCTGCTTAACCGGAGCCGGCATTGTGACTCTTGAATCCGACGGCTTTAAAGCCGCTTCATTTTCTAGTTTCTGAAGTTGCATTTCCATTTTCACCAAAGAATCTTGAAGTAGTTGCATTTTTTCTGCATCAGCACTTGAGTTCTTAGCGAGTTGAACTTCGCTTAATTGTTTTTCAAGTGATTCAACACGGCCATTTAATTGACGAATCAATTCATCGCGTTCGTCAATTTTTGCTTCTGGTCCGCTATTGGGTAAAGTCTGATTATCAGCCTGTTTTTGTGTGTACACTTGAGATTGATACTGAGTTCCTAGTTCGCTTCTTGTTTTCAAACAGCCTGTTAGACCGAAAACTAAAGAGATCATGAAAATTATTTTGATCATAGGACGTCTCCATTTTTTTGTCGAATCAGTCGTGCTGAGTTTTCTGCTTTCTCAGCCGAGATCCGTGCGTTTTCAAATAACTGTCGAGCCTGGTCGTATTCTCTTTCAGAATAAAGAATCTTAGCCCGTCTGTAGCTTTCTTCAGCCTGATGCCAGAATCCCGGAGAATATCTGGCTGCTTGTACTGCTTTCGCGGCATCGATCGCTATTTTTGCTAAGACATATTCAGATTTTGGCTGTGGTGTTGTGACACAACCAAAAAGAAAAATGCAGTGCAAAAAGCTAAGTGGCAACAAAACCCTGAAAAAAAACTTCATCATCTACTGAACTGGAACAAAGTTAGCACGTCGATTGCGCGACATTGCTTCTTCTGTGTCAACATCAACTAAAGGTTTTTCTTTACCAAAACTAACTGTCGCTAATCTTGCTGTCGGCACACCCGCTGCAGATAGCATTTGTTTAACTGCATTGGCACGTCTTTCGCCTAAAGCTAAATTGTATTCGCTGGATCCGCGCTGATCACAATGACCTTCGATTGTTAATTTTGCACTTGAATTTTTTTTCATCCAAGCTGCGTTGGCCGCAATTTTTTCTTTTTCTGAAGCTGATAATGTCGCGCTATCATATTCAAAGAAAACACTCGACAGACCAGCAACACTGCCTGAATCACTGCCCGTTGCGCCCATATTTAATGGTGAGCCATCTAATTTTTCAGAACTACCGCTGATTGTTGTTTCATTTTTGATTGAATCATCAGTGCCCTTTTTTCTAAAAAGCGAGCAACTTGATACTAAAGTTAAAATTAAAGCCATTTTCAAAATATTTCTAAGATCTTTTCTCATTGTATTCTCCTCGTTGTTAGTCATTCTTATAACACCACTAATTTAGACCATTGTAAAACCTTGTCAAACTCCGATTGGGCATGAACAATTAATCATGTTTAAAAATCTTATTATTATTTGTGTCTTTGTCACTGTATGTCTGCACTCTGCTCTTGCTCAAAGAATCGGAGCGCCAGGTGAAAGTTGGAAAACTTTAGAAACGCCTCATTTTTCAATATTTTATTCTGCTGAGCATCAAGACCTTGGTCTGTATTACGCGGGGATTGCTGAAGATGCATACGCTACTTTAGAACACGTTTTTACTGGCCGCCCTACGGAAAAGATCGTTGTAATCATTAACGATTCCACGGATGTTTCAAACGGTTTTGCCACAATGATTCCCTATGCCCACATTATGGTTTACCCTGTTCAAATCGGTAAAGGCGAAACCCTTTCTGAAGCCGGCGAATGGGCGCATGAGCTTTTTATCCACGAATTGACCCACATTTTTCAAATGTATCCAGCTAATAATTTCTACAAATTTTTAAAACCCATTTTTGGAAATATTATTGCGCCAAACATGTTGATGCCCTCGTGGTGGAAAGAAGGCATGGCCGTTGAAGTGGAAACTCACTTTTCTCATCAAGGTCGTAACCGATCGTACTTTCAGGATGCGGCCTTAAGAGCCTTAGTTTTAGATAAAAAATTATTCAGTTATTCATTAGCAGAAATCAATGAAGCCTTGCCCACTTGGCCTTACGGTGGAAGGCCCTATTTATTCGGATCTATTTTTATGGGTCATCTAGCTGAAATTAAAACGATTGATGTTTTTAATGATCTGACTATTCACCAATCTGAAAAACCTCCTTATGCTGTTGAAGATGCGCATTGGCGATCATTCGGGGTGGGTTATCAACAAAACTATTTAAACACTTTGCAAAAACACCAAAACATTGCTCAGAAACAAATTGAAACTATTCAAGCCAGTTCTGCCACGCAAATGACTTTAATCGATCAAAAATTAGCTTCCAGTGAAAATCCACGCTGGAGCCACTTACAAAATGTTTTAGGACTGATTTCATTTGATAAATCAGGTCGAAAATTAAATTTTTACAAAAAGACTGAGTCCCAAAAATGGGAAAAAGTCACATTTCCAAAGCAACCATCTGGAGAAATTTCTAGTTTTGAATTTCACCCAATAGAAAATAAAATTCTTTATGCTAAAGTCAAACCAATCAATTTCAGAGAAAGTTTTTCTGATCTTTATTTTTATGATTTTGCAGCAAAAAAAAATGAACAATTAACTTTTAGTGCTCGAGCCCGTGGCCCTATTTTTGGTTTGAATCCAAATTACATTTTTTATATTTCAACTTTTTCTGGAAAAACGCAAATCAACCGTCTAAACGTCAGTACTAAAGAGGTCACTCAACTCATTGAAACTCCATTCAGCCAACGTGTTGTTGAAATTCAAAACAAATCAGCTGATGAACTTTTAGTGGCTATTAAAACAGAAAAAGGTGAATCTCAAGTTTTTTCATTTTCAGTTGAAAAACGCAGCTTAATTCCATTTAAATTGGCATATCAAAATGTTGAAAATATAAAAAATATCAATCAGACCTTTTATTTTACGGCCACTGACAACGGTGTGAATAATATCTACCAAATGACAGCTGGTAAAGTGAAACCCGTGACCCACTTAATCACTGGCAGCTACGATTTTGATGTGGCCCCAGCATCCAATACGATTTACGCGACAATCATAACATCGAATGGTCTACAAGTTCATGAGCTGCAGGCTACGAATGTTAAAAAACTACCTGAAGTTAAAAATCCGATCCGTGAAAAATATCAAAATATTAAATACGACGAACCTATCGCTTTTACATGCCAAAATGTCTGTGAAGATAATGATTCTTCGGTTTTAAAATACATTTATCCACAGTACTTTATTCCTTTTATTTCGACATCAAGCCGTGATCAAAGCTTGTATTTTCAGATCATCACATCGGGGCAAGATCCGCTGATGAAGCATCGCTATGATCTGAGTTTAGATTATGATACCGGCATCAAGAAAATGGGCTACAACTTAAATTATCTGAATTCGACACAAAGCTGGCCGATTAATATGACATCGGCTAAAACATTTAAACTTTTCGGACAAAATAGCCAGTTGATCTACGAAAATAATCAACACAGTTTAGGCTTTATCCCTGACACGGTTTCAATAAGTCCAAACTTAATTTTAAATTTTGGAATTATTTATTCATCACTCAAAGATACAGTTTTAACCACAGAGCACACTGGCCTATACGCGCAGATGCTGTATTCATCTTTTGAAAAAAATATTTTGCAACTTTATCCAATGTCGGGATTTTCATTTTTTGTAAGGCATGAATCAAACAAGGCCAACAAAAAACAAATTGCAGATATTTATAGTGATTATGAGCAGACTTTGGGGTCTTTAAATTACTATTTTTCGAAATGGCTACCTGAAGACCATTCTTTCGCAAATAAAATTAACTTTATTCATACTTATCAAAATGTTTCTAATCGTTACGGCGCTAGTAATGCGGCTTTCAGTAGTTCAAACGACACGTACGTTCCTGAGTTTACTTTACGCGGTTATGTTCAAGGACAATTTTTTGGAACACGTATGGTGACATTAAACACTGAATATCGATTTCCCCTGATGACTTTAAATAAAGGTTCTGGCACCGATCCCTATTTTTTAAAACGTCTTAATGGAGCAGTTGTTTACGACGGGTTAATTCACCGGGGTCTATCCATCAATAAGAATTCATTGCTCGCAAGTCATGACATGAACGAAGTTTTTTCAAGTGTGGGCGTAGAAGTCAGGTTAGAAACAACTTTGGGTTACTTTTTACCAATTAACTTTATTTTAGGTGGTTACAATCCGTTCGCTTTAAAATACGCTGATTCACCCCAAATTGCCCTCAGTCTTCAAATTGGTGGTCTTTAAATTGATTTAAAATCGAATTTTTGGGGTTATTGACCTTCTTTGACTGCTGATTAACCATTGACAAGACACAGTGTGTCCTTGAAAACTAGATATGGAGTGTGAATTATGGAAACAAATAAAGTAAATCCAACATGGGTGCGAGAACTTGTTTCAGCTGATGAGCAACTTGAAAAATCAGTGATGATTGATATGAATTTGGGTTTGGATACTCAAAGAATCTTAGTCAGCGAATCGATTCAATTTTTATTACAACTTAAAGCTGACTTTGCTGAAGCTTCTGCGCAATTTAATGAATTGAAGCCTTCGGTTCTGGGTCGAATCAAAATTTATGGAATTGCAAAAACTCATGCTGACTTTATGTTGTTTCGTAATGGCTATAAAATGATTTTCTCAATTAAATCGGCTGGTGTTGTGAGTATTCGTTTTCACTACGTTGGCAATATGTCAATTCCACAACCGCAAGCTAAAGAACAAGTCACTATCGTTATGGATGAAGAATTGATCGAATCTAAATGGGGCGCTTTTGAAGAAGTTCTTTGGTCATACAAAGGTCAAACTTTTCAACCACAATATCTTGTCCGTCATTATTTAACTTTATTTATTAAAGACAGTGCTCGCTAAGATCTAGCGAGCTTCTTTTCTTGGGATCTTTCGATCCCAGCTTTCTGATATCTCATTAATTACTTGGACAATTGTAATTTAAATTAATTTGATAACCCACTGGCACTGCCGGTGTGAAAACCAAAGTGTTATTCTGAATAGTCGTACTGACATTTGTTAGCGATGGCACAAATGTCACATCGATCGATCCTACAGGGCTACATTCTAAAGGAATCGATGACAGCGAGCTCACAATACGATCTTTGAAATAATTTAAATTTTGAGAGTAATCATTTTCACAAATACTTGATGAAAAGCCATTCGTTAATTGTGATAACTCGTGATATTTATATCCGTACTGACTTTTTGCTCCACCCGCATCTTGCTGAGCCATACATGTTGTATCACCTGGGCGAACAATTATCGAATTCACTGATAAACGTTTGTCAGCACCGAATTTTTGTTTTATTTTATTCACATAATTTTGTGGTAGATCTTCAACCTCTAAAGGAAACAATTCATTTCCGTAATGAACTCGGGATGCATCTCCGCCCACTGATCTTTCATCTTCATCAGAAATAATAATGACAGCTAAAGATGCATCATCTCTGTAACATGAATTCGATGCTGAATATTCCGCATGCCAGAAAGCCGCTTTAATACCGCGCTCATCATCAGAATCAGCCCAACCTGCGCCTATCGCCTCAATTGTGCTGGTGAAAATGCCGTAAGGATTTGTTGCCCCTGCGTTAAGAATCCATTTCGGCGAACCTAAGTAATTCACCCAATTTCTTGAAGCTCCCCAATAGTAAGCTGTACCAATTTTTTGGGCTCTTGTGACTGTGGCACACATTTTCCAATCAATTTGTGATGTCGATAAACCAGTGACAAATCCTTGCAATTTTTCAGCTAATTTTCGATTGTCTGGCAACATTGAATTTGAGTCATCCACAACTAATAATAAATCAACCTTATTATCTGTGGCTTGAACTGTTTTTGTAAAACTGACTGGACGTAAGTTACTAACCACATTAGCCACTGTGACTTGCAGTGGTGTCGGAATCACATAAGAATTATAGCCAGTTTGACTGGCCGTTAAATAAATAGAGTAAGTTCCAAGACCCGTTGATATAAAGTTCGGTGATGAGCTTGCTCCTGATAAACCAGGAATACTGACTGGAGCATCATTTCTATAAACAGTCCAGGTGTATTGAATATTTGCAGGGTTACAGTTTGCAGACAATGTCGTTTGCGGTGATTGTGCATTAATCGTAATTGCCACTGAATCTGTATTCAAACGCGGAGAACATTGAATTGTTGTCGCATTCATATTCGAACCTTGAACAGTAATAATTAAAGGTTGTGCTGAACTGAAACTTGTAAAATTATTTTTAGTCGCAGTTAAGTAAACAAGATATGTCCCATCTCCCTGTTGAATAAAAGTTGGATTTGATTGAGCTCCATTTAGCGATGGTAAATTAATTAACTGTCCATTTTTATAGACAGTCCATTCATAACTAACTTCTGACGGATTACAGTTTGCTGATATCAATGGATGCGCCGATGTTCCTGATAAGTTCAGACTTGTTAATGATCCATTAATTCGTGGGTTACACGAAATCGCGTCGTTTGATTGATTTGCAGAATTCACAGTGATTGTTAATGGTGTTGATGACTCCCAGTGTGCAGAACCAGTTAGTGTTGCATAAAGACTGATTTGATATGTCCCAACACCGTAACTTTTAATATCCGGAGTTGATTGTTCACCAACAAGTCCTGGTAAATTCATCGTCACACCGTCTTTAGTGACAGACCAGATATAGCCTTGTGCTAGTGGAGAACAATTCGCTTTGATCGTTGGATTAGCGTCGCTGGCTTCAACGCTGATGCTTGTAAAAGATGTATTTAATTTTGGATCACAATTTAAATTATTTGTTACAGATGGGCCTGGAACAATCAATTCAAGTGGTAAATCTTGTATATAAGGCAATTTGTTTCCAGAAGGATCTGTCGCAACAAGAGCAACGTAATATACACCTTCGCCTAAAGAACGAATATCGACTTGTGTTGGATTTTGACCCATCAAAGAGGGAATCGATGAATTAATCGCTGTGCCATTAGCGCGAACAACAGTCCACTCATAATTCAATGGGCTTGTATCACAATTAGAAAAAATACTTGGGCCTGAGTTGCCTTGAGAATATGTAAATGTTCGAGTGTTGTTATCAAACTGTGGATCACAGGAAACTGTGTTTGTAACGCCACCAATACCTACACCCGGATCAACTTTTAAACTGTTAGATCTTGTAAATCTGACCGGAGCGCATGAAGTTAAAATAACCATTGTTAGGCTTAAAATTAGAAGCAAAATTTTCATATAAGTTCCCCTACATTCAATATCTTAAATGATTTTTTTTAAATAAGTAATAGGTCTTTGGTCTTGAACTTAAAGCTATCTATTGTGACAGCCCCATTACAGTCATAAAATAATCAAAGGCACTATCTTATCGGTCGATCTTTGGAGGCCCCTTTGAATATTTGGTTAATTCTTATTACATCGTTAAATATTTTACTACTTGCTGGATTAGTTCTTAGTTTGTTTCTTAAAATTAAAGAAAAACAAGAAGATCAACGAATCACTAAAGGTCTGCAGCTTTTACAGAATAAATTATCAATTCTTGAAGATCTCTCTGATAAAACAGACGAACAAGTCAGAAAATTGATTCATTTATTAGATCAAAAAGCTCAAGAAGTTAGGCAAACACTCAATGCTGCTGATCAAAAAATGAATCAGATGGATCAAACAACACTGTCGATGACAACCCCGCAACTACAGACTCAATCCACGCATTACACTGACAAAACAAGTCTTTACGTACAGGCAGCCAAGTTAGCCAATCAAGGATTCACTGTGGATCAAATCACACAACAGGTGGACCTTAGTCCTGCTGAATTGAATATGATTATCAAAGTTAACCGTGATCAACTTCAATTTGCGCCGAATAAATTACCGCAATGGCTGGATAACCAAGTTGAAAATAAACCTATGACTGAAGACGATGATATTAATCAATTTGCTCAGGCCATCACGACTCAAAATAATTTAAGCCAGAAAATTGCCAATACAGCATTTGATACCATGTCACAAGATTTATCAGCCCACCAAAGTTTAACTGAAGATTTCAAAAAAACTGTTCAGCAAATGCCACAAACATTCACTGAAACAAAAAATCAATCTTTTATGAAAGACGGCAAATTGATAAAACCATTTGAATTTAAAAAAATTACGACCTCTGGTCGATAAGAAGATCACGACATTGAAGTAATAAAACTTTGAAGTCGGTCAATAGCTTCAGCAAATCGTTTTGAATCGATTGCGAAACTTAGTCTTAAATACCCTGGGGCACCGAATTCTTCACCTGGAACTGTGGCCACATGATAATCTTCTAAATAAATTTGACCAAATTTTTGTGATGTATCGACTAATTTGTCTTTATATTTTTTACCCAAAGCTTTTTCGATATTAATCCATAAATAAAAAGCGCCATCTGGTTTGTAGACTTTGAACTGTTTAATTTTTGATAAAGTCTCAGTAGCAATGACTAATCTTTGTTTTAATAAAACATTCGTTTTTTCAATGTCAGATTCAGCATGAAGCAATGCTTGTTCTGCTGCAGCTTGCGCAATAGATGATGGCGCACCCGTGGCCTGTGAGGCATAGTCAGCTATGGCTTTGATGATTTGACTTGGTCCCATGGCCCAACCAATTCTCCAGCCTGTCATGGCATACGCCTTTGACCCGCCGTTAATAACAACTGTTCTGCTTTTTAATTCAGGCGCTACATCTAATATGTGAGGAGCCACTGATGTTCCATCTAACATTAATCGGTTATACATATCATCTGATACAATAACCACATGTGGGTTTTTAATTAAAACTTGGGCCAATGCTTTTAATTCTGATTTTGAATAGGCAAAACCAGTTGGGTTTGATGGTGAACAAAACAAAAATATTTTTGTTTTTGCATTGATCGCTTTTTCAAGCTGTTCAGCACTGATTTTAAAATTTTCTTTTTCTCCGCAAGTCACAATGTGTGGAACGGCACCGGCCAACTCCGCCATGGCAGGGTAACTGACCCAGTACGGTGAATGAATAATGACTTCTTGACCATGATTGCACAAAACTTGCAAAGCTGCAAAAATAGCAAACTTCGCTCCACCTGTGACTGCCACTTCGTTTGCAGCATTATAATCTAAACCCAAATCAGCTTTAGTTCGTAAAGCAATCGCTTTACGAAGTTCAATTGTTCCAGACGCTGCTGTGTATTTTGTAAAACCTGTTTTGATCGCCATGATTCCTGCTTCTGCGGCAACGGGATATGTCGGCCAATCGGGTTCACCCACTGTCAGTGATATCACATCGTGGCCTTTAGCTTGTAATTCTTTAGCTTTCGCAACTAAAGCTAATGTAGGCGATGACTTTAAATTTAGAGCTCTATGTGACAACATAATAAATCCTGTTTTTAGGTTTTAATTTTTCAAGTTTATTTTTTTAATTAAATGGTTAATAACTCGGTCTGGAACTAATCCTGTTAACCGTCCGCCATTGCGTGCGACTTCTTTAACACCACGTGACGAAATAAAATAAAATTCAGGGCGCGAAAAAATCATGAATGTTTCTATATCTGGAGCCAATGTTTTATTCATACTGGCTAATGTGCCTTCGTATTCGAAGTCAGCCACGGCACGCATTCCTCGGACAATAACCTGCGCATTTTTCTTTTTCATATAATCGACAGTCAGACCATGAAAAGAATCGACTTCAATATTTGAAAAATTTTTAAATTCATCTTTTAAAAATTGAATGCGTTCTTCGACATTAAATAAATATTTTTTATCAGATGCTTGTGAAACTAGAATAATAACATGATCGAAAATTTTAGCAATTCGTTGAATGATATCAACGTGCCCTACAGTGATTGGATCAAAACTTCCAGGGTAGACGGCTATTTTAGTCATGCCTCATCTTGCGACGATTTTTTAAATAAAGAAAGACTTTTGTCTCCGTAATCTTGTTTGTCATAACAAGTCAAAACACCGTACTGCATTTCAATTTTTTCCTGCTTGATGGCTTCAATAGCAATCAGTGTTTCTGGATGAAATAATGATGATTGGAGCGAAAGCTCTAGCATGGCCCGATCTGCCAATTTTTCCGTAAATGGCGGATCAATAAGTATTAAATCAAAAGGCTGACTTGACGCCGACTTTATGAAATTAAAAACATCTTTAGTAATGATTGTGTATTCCTGTGGTGGGATTTTCAGGGCCTGGATATTGTCTTTAATAATTTGCACTGATTTTATATTTTTTTCGATAAAAGTAACGTGTTTGGCACCACGAGACAAGGCCTCTAACCCCAGATTTCCTGTGCCTGCAAACAAATCTAGAACACGAGCTTCTTCAATTTGACCCATCCATTTATTAAATAAGGTTTCTTTCACGCGATCCATAGTCGGTCTAATATGGTCAGCTTTAAATGAAACCAAATGTCGACCTTTATATTTTCCTGATATAATTCTCATAAATTTGAATGATCTCGCTGGTTAGTTTAAATATTTCATCAAAAGGTTTTTTAATATAAGTTATGACCTGCGGGTATTTTTCAGTATCAAACTGCCCCTGTTGCTGTCCAGAAAATGCTGAAATGATAACAACAGGCAGTTTAGATTTCATTTCATCCAAAACATCAAAACCATTTTTTTCTGGCATCAATAAATCTAATATCAATAAATCTAGTGTTTCTGCTTTTAAAAATTCTAAAGCTTTAATTCCATTTTCGGCCTCGAAAACTTCATGGCCGCTAGCTTTAAAAGCTCGTGCTAAAGATCTGCGAATAAGATCTTCATCATCACATATAAGTATTTTCATCGATTAAACCTCAAAATAAATCTGGTCCCTTGCTTGAATTGACCATCATAGATCAACTGAGAACTCATACGTAAAGCCAACTGCTGTGAAATATATAAACCAAGCCCTGTTCCCACACCGATATCTTTTGTTGTTGTAAATGGTTGAAATAAATTTTCTTTAATCACTGCCGGCAATCCTGGCCCATTATCTTCGATAATAAGATCATAATATGAATCATGAGTATGATCATATATTTTAATAAAGCTTTTTTCAGGCAAAGCCTGACAGGCATTTTTAATTAGATTAAATAAAATTTGTTGAACATAGTTTGACGAGCACCGAATAGAAACTGGTTTAATATCCGAATAAACATGGTGCGGCCTTGTAATGGCCTTTAATAGGGGCAATGTCTTTTTAAGGATATCATCGACCAAGATATTTTCATCTGTGTTTTTGGCTTCGCCGCTAAAATCTAATAAATCTGATATAATACCTTGGCAGCGGCCAGTTGCTTTAAGAACTTCACCTAAATCAAGTTTCACAGTTTGCTGTGTGTCTGGTAAGGAAATTAAAAACTCACTCGCTAACTTTAGACCTGTCAGTGGATTGTTTAATTCATGCGCTAAATGATTCGCCAGTTGGCCAATGACATTCATTTTTTCATTCTGAATAACTTTTGATTTTAATTCATCGATTTCAGTTTGGTCAGAATAAAACAAAATAGAATATTCTTTATCAATCATAAACCGAGTCTCTGTTATCTTATATCTTCTTTGATCAACATGAACATGATTTGATATTAATATATTATTGTCTCTGTCGACCACAATCACTGGGTCTTTGTGTGCTTGAACTATTTTGTTCCATTTATTGAGAAAATATTGTGATTGGGCTTGCAAGATATGCCGTTGTACAACTAGACCCATAAGACTTAATCGATCAGTAAAATAGCTATTCAGTTCGGTTTCATTAGACACTGTTTTAGTTTCTAAAAAAACTCCTTGATTCAGTTTGTCGCCTTGTAAAAACCAATTTTTTAATTGACCCACTGGCCTTTGCAATAAATTAGCATAATAACTTTGAGCTGAAGTGACTAGATCATCACTGATGTTGTCGACATTTCTAATATTTAAGCTGTGTCCATTAAAACTGATAATGGCGTAGTCTTTGGTTTTAAGCTGAATAGCATAGATAAATGTTTGAAAAGATCCCATTTTTTTAAGATCTGTCCAAATCAAACGACAAAATGAATCCAAAAAATTAGACTTTTCATATTCTGAATTTAAAAAATCTAGAAAATAAAGCAATTTTTTTTCGCGATTTTTTTTAATGTTTTCATCATTAACAAATAATTGAATGGCTTCTGACTTCTCAGATGCTTCACCTTGTAGAAAATGATTTAATCTTTCTAGATGACTTCTTTTTTTAAAGAAATCTTCTTTAACTTGATTCAAGTTCTTCTGTTGACGTAAAGAAATTGCGATCTGCTCAACTGACTGTTTTAAGGCTAAAATGTCATTTTTTAAAATAATTTGGCTAAAATTGAACTGAGCTAAATCAGAAAGCTGAATCGTCGGACAGACTTTGGAAAATAAAATATTTATATTCGTTTTAATATCAGAATAGGTTTTATAAAAATCAATATCACCTATCCTGATATCATATTTATCATGAATCGATTTACTTGAGTCATTTTTATGACAGAATAATTCGAAATTATAACCTGCGGGCTGCAGTATTAAGTATGTTTTTTCATCACATATTACTTTCACCCGGTCAGGCTATACCATTTGCGCCGTTTTGCCAAAATAATAACTTAATTTATTCATTTCAGCTTGTGCTAATTGTGTATGTCCATTTTTCACTAACAACTTTGCATGACACTCAGAGATATCTTCATCAAAATTGTACTCTTGCAGATAAAAATTAATTTTCTCTAGTGATGATTCAACATCTGACGGTGTTTCTGACCAAGCCGCTAAATATTTAATGGCTGTTGAATTTTTAGAGTTAATATCCAATGCTTTTTGTAAATTGGCTTTACCAAGTTCTAAATCACCCATTTGTTGGTGGCATAACGCTAGCGCAACCCACGCTTTATCAAAAGTTGGGTACAGATTGATAATATTTCTAAGCAGATCCAGAGCTATATCATACTGACCTCTTGAAATATTCACTATAGATTCACAATATTGTGTTTCGGCATCACTATAGTTTATATTTTTTAACTTTAGACAAACTTCATTTAAGCCTTCAAAGTCATTTTCTAACGCATAAATATTCAGTAAACAATGCTGTAGCTGAATAAACTGATTCTGCGGAAGTTGTGCGTTTTCTAAGTCTAAAAGTAAATCAAGAGCTTGATTTCTTTCGCCCGTGCTAATCAATGCATTGATGTATTTCATTTGGTCATGCACATGATGACTTTTTACTGAAATCGTCTTAAGTGTCTTAATCCATGCCGTTTGATCATTCAATTTATATTGAACTTCAGACAACAAGCTTAAGAAAATAAGATCATTTGAGAATTCATTTGAAATAGAAATCAGTTTTAAAAATGATTTTTTAAATTGTTTCTGTTTGAAAAAACGATACGCATCCTGAAAAACTAGATTTTTAGCCAGCATCCTGCCCCCATTAAATAAACAACACATTCTATGTTGTCGTATATTTAGATTTGCAAGCGAGGTGCCAACCGAAACCCTTAATATACGGGCTTTTTAGGCTAAAGTTTTCTCCGACTGTCGAATTATTATGACTCTTCAGTCAGAGAATTGACTTAAATTACGAAAGACTAGGCAACATTTGTTTTGTAGCCATGCATTGCTTTTTTAGCTAACCGAACATCCTGAAGCTCTCTAATGATTTTAGATTTGGCTTCATCAATCAGCGAAAGCACTTGCATGTCTTGATCTATGATCTTTTCAACAAACATTTCTTTAATGCGCATACATTCATTAAATGCAGCTTTGTCAGTTTCTGTAAACACACCGCTGATTTCTTTATGCAACATATGTGCACGATTAACTTCAGCATCTAAGTGTTTAAGAATTTTTAGAATGTCTTCTCTTTGATTATAAAATTTTTCAATCTTATCAAAATGACCATTTTCTAATTCGGCGATTTGTGTTTCATTTAATGTATAAAATTTTTCCAAAAAATGAGTTTTCTCTGTTAACAATTGGACTAAGCGAATCATGCGGTTCCCCCTTTTGGTTCCGTTTCTTTTTTATATTTATCAACTGCGACTTTCCAGCCTTCGTACAAGTTCTCTATCACCTTTAAAGCATTTTTTATCGCGTCGATATCTCCGGATATATTTGCTTTTGTGTATTGTTCTAATACATAGGTGTAAAGCTGATCTAATTGCTTAGCAATTTCACCCCCAACTTTGTGGTCCAGCGAAACTTGCAATTCCATAATGATGTCATAAGCTCTCATTAAATTTTGCCCGCGATCAGCAACTTTTTTCTGTTCGGCTGCTTGCAAAGCTAATTTTGTGAATTTTATAGCCCCTTCATAAAGCATCAATAAAATTTGCTCGCGTGAAGCACTTAATATCGATGTCTCTTTATACTTTTGATATGGGTTTGCCATAATTAACTACCTCCACCAATTGCTCCTCCTTGTGTTTTTATTTTTGACACTGCTTCCTCCATTTTGGCAAACTGCCTGCGTAACATTTCTTCTCTTTTTTCTAAATTTTTTTCTTTTCGTTCAATTTTTTGATCTATATTTGAAACTTGTCTTTGTAAGTTGTTTTTACGGCTACCAACGACACCTGCTTGCGGGTCTGTAATTTCACGAATTTTAGTCCGCATATTCGTCACAAAGCCTGTATCCACTAAATTGCCACGCATAAATTCAACAACATCTTTTGGATTTTGTGCGATGGCTTTTTTAAATTTTTCAGGGCTAAAATTTAATGTCCCAGTTCGGTTGAATTCAACACCAAGCTCTAAAATTCTTTCAAAAGAACTATTTGTATTTTGAACATTTTGAATAATTCCCCGTAAACGTGATTCAGTCGTTCGCAACATACTATCGCCGCCTAATGGACCAAGTCTTGGATTACCTGTTTTATCACTTGTTAATTTATTTTGAGTTTGAATAAAACCTAATGCCCCGTTATACGCATCAACGAAAGATTTCATTTTTTCGCCAATGACTTCATAGTTTTCAGTGACTGATAATTTGATCGGAGTGCCATCACGTGCTTGTTTTAAATCTAAAGTCACACCAGGAATTAAATCTGTGACTTTATTATCTGCAGTCTCAAATTCATGACCATTTAATTTAAATTTGGCATTCACAGCAGGCAAACGATTATCCAGACTGAAATCAGTATCACCATCAATCAAATAAACAGTCGGAAACTGAACTTCATTATCATCGCCTGTTTTTGCACCAGTGATTTGTAATTTAAAACTTTCATCTTTATCTTTTCTGTCATTGATAATGGTCGCTTTAACTCCTGCATCTGACTGATTAATCAATGCAACAATGCCTTCTAAAGTAGAATTTTCTTTATCAATATAAACTTCTTGTTCGCCTTCAGGTGTATCAAATCGAATGTACCCAACGCCTAATGATGATGTATCTTTATCAGGAACACCTGATGAAACGATGGCAGGCTTTGTAGCTAATTGTTGAACCTCAAGCGTCCAATCTCCTGCTTCTGCAATTGATGGATCAACTTCACCGTCTACGATATCTGGGAAACCAGAACTGAACTTCATATCACTGAAGCCTCGCGGACTAATAATTGTACTTAGGTTTTTAAGAACATCATTTATTTTAGTTTCGAATTCAGAAACAAGTTTAACTTTGTCTTCGATTTTAGCTTTGCTTTCCTGCATAGTTTTAACGGGCATGCGCTCAGCTTCGATCACTTGATCGACTAAGTTGGGTGGTAATCCGCTTGCAAGTCCGCCTATGCGAATGGCCATTGTTTTTCCTCCATGAAATACAATAACTAACTTTCATAGTATGGCAGATTATTTTTCATTTCTGTGAGTCAATTGATTGTCTATGGACTTACTGCGAGTAGGTAAAAAATGCCTCTGATACAAATCAGTTTCATACACTAGACTTATCACGACGATCGTCTCTATTTTGACCCACGCCGTGGGTCAAAATAGCTGTATTTGGCCTACAGCGTGGGTTATAATTTTTTGTGCTAACTATTAAATGAACTGGAATAATGATCTATGAAAAATAAAACTATGTTAAAAAAACAATTTAGCTCTCTGGGCGATTATCTGAAAGAAAAGCGTGAAAGCACCAGCTACACACAAAGCGACGTGGCAAAATCTTGTCAGTGCAAAGCCCAATTTGTATCTAACTGGGAACGAGGATTGTGTTCACCTCCGTGGCCAATACTTAAAAAATTAATTAAGATCTATGATTTGCCACAGAAACAACTGTTTTTATTTTTGATGAAAGAACATGAGAAATTAATTAAAACTGAATTGGGGATAAGTAAGAAATAGGCCTGGTTTATAGTTTACTATAAACCATAAACTATAAACCTTTAATATTCATGCTTGCTATCGTCTAATAATCGTCTAATAATCGTCTAATGTACAAGTATTCAATAACACCTAGTTTGCTTAAGTTAATTAAAGAAATCTATATGTCTGCTATTCGATTAAAAGCCAACAAGCCAAATCAAGTTGTACTTTTATCTCTAGAAACTGAAGCCCTTAGCCTATCAAGCTATTCTTCAACTAGCATCGAAGGAAACCCTTTGCCTTTGACTGAAGTTCGTAAAATCTTAAAAACACGCCCCAGCGAAATACGAAACACTGAACGTGAAATTCTACAGTATAATGATATTCTAATACAACTTAACAAAGCTGTATTAGACGAAACTTTTGAACTAACAGAAAAAAACATTATACAAACACACAAAATTTTAATGAAAGACCTGTTGCCAAAGGTTAAGCTAGGACATTTTCGCAAAGAAGCTGTTGTTGTTAATGATCCAAAAAGTAGAAAGGCTATTTTTTATCCACCTGACTATACAGACGTAAAAAAACATATGTCAGATTTACTTCGCTTTATTAAAACTGAAAAAAGTAATCTTGATCCATTAATTTTAGCAGGCATATTTCATAAGCAGTTTGTTCTCATTCACCCTTTTATTGATGGTAACGGCCGTCTAGTTAGGTTGCTTACAAAAACTTTATTAGCAGAACTTGGTTTGAATATTTTTTCTTTGTTTTCATTTGAATCCTATTACAACAAAAACATAACGACTTATTTTAAAAAAGTTGGTGAACGAGGCGATTACTACGATATCATCAAAAAAGTAGATTTTACAGAATGGCTAGAATATTTTTGTGAGGGCGTTCTTGACGAATTATTGCGTGTTGAAAAAATATTACAGCAAAAAAAGATATCAACACCTTCAGATATATTGAGTTCAGAACAAAATAAGATATTAACTTATCTTTTCGATCATGAATTTATTCGTGATGCAGATTATACTAAGTTAACTTCCAGAGCTAAAGCCACACGAGCTCTGGACTTTAAAAAGTTGACCCAATTAAACTATATTGAAAAAAAAGGCAAAGGCCCTGCTACTTACTATAAATTGAAGAAATAACCTACGCTACGCGCTTAAGTAAATTACCCTTATGTGGGTCAGATGTTGTTACGTCAAACAATTCCCATAGGCCCATTTCTGAAATACGACGAATTAATTCACCCGTAGGATTTTTAACTTCGGCAAAATAATAGCTGTCTTCTTCAATCAATGTAGCCACCCAAGACATTTCTTTCATGAACGGCTTTTCGTTCAATAATTGAATCGCTTTTTCAGCTTGTTCACGGGTCATTTTTTCTTTTTTAACTTGTCGTTGAAATAAGGCTTGCCCGTTGGCATCACGGTCATGTGATTCATCAGCTTTAATTGATTTTTCAATAGGACGTGAAGAGTCCTTTGAATTTACTCCACTTAAAATCTGGTTCGTTCCCGTAAGATTTTTTATGTTCATACCTACTTCTTTTCGGATGAATTTTTGTTTACTTAAGTTTTTTGGATCAATTAGAG
>JAYSQO010000033.1:0-33415 GCA_043721535.1 Bdellovibrio sp.
TGCTTTAAGCGACCAAAGACTGTCGTCTGACATATAAAAAACCCACTCTTTTGGAGTGGGTTCATATTTAATTTTAGATGTAAGTCTAAAAAATAAAAATTAACGTTTTGAGTACTGACCTTTACGACGAGCTCCACGAAGACCGTATTTTTTTCTTTCAACCATACGAGGATCGCGTGTAACAAAGCCTGCTTTTTTCAATTCAGCTTTAAATTCAGGGTTAAACAAAATTAATGCACGAGTCACTCCATGACGGATAGCCCCTGCTTGTCCTGATTCTCCACCGCCTGTAACCATAACTCGTAAGTCAAACTTATCAGTTTGTCCCACAGCTACGATCGGCTGCATGATAACCATTCTTGATTGTAAACGTGTTAAATATCCATCAGATGTTTTACCATTGATAGTCACTTTGCCTTTACCTGGTTTTAAGTAAACACGAGCTGAACTCGTTTTTCTTCTTCCAGTTGCATAAAATAATTTTTCTGCTGCAGCCATTTTTGCCCTCTCGATTATTAAGCTTTATTTTTAACTTTAATTGAATAAGCCTGTGGTTTTTGAGCTGCATGAGGATGCTCAGCACCTTTGTAGACTTTAAGTTTAGTAATTAATGTTTTTGAAAGTTTGTTAGTTGGTAGCATACCTTTGACAGCGTCCTCAATAATGAATGCTGGATTAGATTCTCTCATTTGTTCTGCTGTTTTTTCTTTTAAAGAACCAAACCAACGAGAATGGCGGTAGTACTTTTTAGTCGACCATTTATCGCCAGTCATTTCGATTTTATCTGAATTAATAACAACAACAAAACCACCTACATCAGCGTTCGGTGTGAAAGTTGGAACATTCTTACCACGTAAGATGTTCGCAATGTGTGTTGCTAGACGACCAAGTCGTAAACCAGCAGCATCTACGACAAACCATTGTCTGTCTGCTTCTTCAGTTTTTGCATTCCAAGTTTTCATAATTTCTCCAAAGATTGAATGAGTGTTTTAAAGTTCGCGGCACTTATTGTCAAGGTCTTGAGGATAATAAACCTTCATTAAGTAAAGACCCTGCGGTTCTGCTGGCGGCCCAGCAATTTGCCGATCCAAGGCTTTCAAAATTTGATCGATTTGTTCAGGCTTCCAGCCCTTTCTATGAGCTAACAATTGAGTTCCAACTATATTTCTAACCATTTGCTTTAAAAAGCCTGACCCTGTGATTGTAAATTGTGCAATGTGTTGCTTTTTCCACGCCCATTCTGCTCTATAAATCGTTCTTATTGTATGAGGAACATCAGTGCCTACCGATTGAAAACTTTTAAAGTCATGCTCGCCAAGTATAAACTGACTGCATTTATTCAAGTATTCCAAATCTAAAGGCTGTCGCATCCACCCCGTAAACCGAGATAATAATGCGCTGGGTTGCTGAGAGTTATAGACCAAATACCGGTAGGTTTTTCGGTCGGCTGATATCGTTGCATGAAAATCATCGGATGCAAGCCATGCTTTTTTGATCACGATTGTGTCTGGTAATTTTGATCGTAAAGCCCATGCTAAATCCCACCCAATCAATTGTTTTTTATCCCACGTTGTATCGAAATGGCAAACTTGATTGAGCGCATGCACACCCGCATCTGTGCGGCCAGAGGCAAATATCTTAATGGGGTGTTGAAAAATTTTTTCTAAAGCAGTCTGCAAGGTTTGCGAAACGCTGGGCTTATGATCTTGGTTCTGCCGTTGCCAACCGCAAAAATCTGTTCCGTCATAGCTTACTGTAAATTTTATTCGTGGCATGTAAAAATGAACTTAGTCGATGATGAAACTAAAAGTCAAAACCAAAACCAGCCTGCACATAACCACTGTCGTAGATAAAGGCGTCGTTAGTCACATTCAAGTATTTAAATTCAGCAGATAACCATAAATTTTTAATATCATATTCAGCCGCTAAATCTGAGGCCATATCACGATCAAAAGCAGTTAAATTTAATAACCCTCCACCAGCTGCAAAAAAACCAAAACCGCCAATGGCATTTACTTTTGATCGGTCTTCACGCTTTTCAGCAAGAACCATCACTGATCCTCCGCCGACAACATAAGGAACTAAAATTTGACGATCAGTGTATTCAAATCGATAAACTAAACCTAAGTTAATTGGCATTGTTAAAAAAGTAAAAGCTTCGAATGATTCTTGTGAGGGATCGTTCACTAAGCGGCCTTTACCTTGTGCCACCTGAAAACCAGCACTTAAGTGACCGCCGATTTTTCCACCGTGTTTGATCATGAAATATTCGTAACTATATTCAAAAGCCAGTGCCGATGCATCAGGGTACACATCATCAAACGTGACTGATTCAATCTGTGAACCATCAGGGCTCGAAATATCAGTTGTGACTTCGGGGTGCCCAGCCCCACCAATTTTAAAATGACTTGTTTCGCGTGTGTTAGAAACATCTGTTCTATAAATATAATTTCCGTCTTTATCAATGCGGGTTAATCCTTCGGCTGCACCAACATGTTTTGTTTTTTTTGTTTCGCGCAACTGCGCAGGTGAATCGTGCGAATAAAGTCCTAAAAATAAAAATATCCATATAAAATTTATTTTTTTAGAGAATATTATTTTTTTAAATCGCGAAACTAAAATAATAAATCCAACTAAAATAAATAAAGATTCTAAAAAACCCCATTTTAAACTGATCAATGAAAAGAAATAAAGTGGATATAAAAATAATCTGACAATAAATTTTAAAGTTTCTGATTCAGAAATCATGTTCGCCAATGGAGGACTGTATTTATAATAAGTTTTAACAAAAAGTCTGCCTAAATCAGATTGAAGTAAAAAATGGTCTCTGAAGTTTCTAAAAATTTGAACTTCAGTCGCCATGTCTGACCCGAACGCCGCTGTAGAAATAAAACAACTTTTATCATCTAAAAGACCGACAACTTCTGAAGGGACAGCGCAAACATCGGCTGCAGCACTACCTGTTAAACTGAATAGAAAAATATTTTGGGCTTTGTTCACATTACCCATGGCAAAACAATATCTGGTTCCGTTCTGAAGTCCGTCGATAATATCATTACTTAAATCAAATGAAGAATTGAAAGTTCTAATGATTGCAGAACTTGATGAATTTGAAACATCGCCAGCATCATCACCCAGATTGCCAAGTGCTTTATAAAAAACACCAATGCCGTGCCATGCGGGCCCACCCGTATTATTTGTTGGTGTTGCTGCTGATGGGAAAATATCAATTTTAACTTTTTGATCACCTGGGCGAATAGTGTAACCACAAATACCATTGAGTGAAGAATCACCAGTTGGCGTACAGTAATTTTGTACAGATGGTGCAGATGTGTCGATGTGATTTAAAGAAACAGTCACTGATCTGATTTCGTCAGCGTCAATAACAGTGTTGTTATCAGTGTCTATACCAAGAAATATTTTACGTGTTGATTCAGCAAAATTCGTGATTGTGCCTGATGCTGCAGTCGGATCACAAGAGGGATCAAAGTTAGCATCAGCATTACACAGATGACTCCATGTCAGTAAAGTTGATAGATCTAAAGTATCACCACTGTTTAGTGCTGGCATAGTTCCGCCAGAAAATTCATCACTAGTTGTCGTACCGGTTCCAACTTTGTACGCCACACCTACAGTGACTGCTTCGTCAACGACGATTCTGAATCCGATTCGTAAAGCCGAGTGGACACTTGTTGGATTACAAGCAACTGCTGGTGTTACCGCTGAATTACATGAATCACACGTGCTTGATGATGATGGCGATGTACAAGTTCCTGCAATTCCACCATAAACCGCATTAACTGTTGTTGCGCTGGCTGCTGTGCTTAAATCACTGTAACTAACGCCGGTGACGCCTTCGATTCGAAAACCCGCGTGGGCCAAATGAGAAAAAATCAAAGCTGAAAATACGAATAAAATATATTTCACACAATTAGTGCAACATAGGCAGATAGGCTTGTCAAAACTGGTTGTGAAAAAAAGAACTTATTTTGAACGATTTTTTATGAAAATAGTCTCTGTGCGATCTGAAGGCCGTTTAATGCTGCGCCTTTTTTTAAATTATCAGAAACAACCCACATCAACCATCGTTTTGGATTGTGTTTGTCCTGATGAAGCCTGCCCACATAAACAGGTTCTTCACCAGAAACTTCTAACGGAGTTGGAAAATCTTTTTGCATAAAAACTAAGCCTTCAGCCTGTTCAAATGCATTGATGACTTCTAATTTCGTAGCTTGTTTATCTAAAGTGACCCAAACAGCTTCTGAATGGGAATTCAGCGCAGGGATACGAACAGTGAATGCTGATACTTTTAAATTTGGATTTTCTAAAATTTTAACAGATTCGTTCATGATTTTTGTTTCTTCAGATGAAAAACCATCATCAGCGAATGATCCAATTTGAGGAATACAATTAAATAGAATTTGTTTTGAAAAAGCTTTTGGTTCTAATTCAGCATCTTGATAATTTTGTGTTTGATAAATCAATTCGTCATAACCTGGAAGTCCCGCGCCACTGACCGCTTGATAAGTGGCTACAGTGACATCGTTAATTCCGAAAGCATCTTGTAAGGGCTTAAGAGCCACGACTAATTGAATCGTTGAACAATTTGGATTTGCAATCACTTGGGGTTTTAAATCAGATTTTAAATGAACACCGTTAACTTCAGGAACAATCAATAGTGTTTCTTTTTCCATTCGGAAAGCATTTGAATTGTCAATCGCGTAAGCACCGGCTTTAACTGCAACGGGCGCCCATTCTTTTGAAATGTCGTCGCCTGAAGAGAAAAAAACCATATCTAATCCGTCAAAACAATTTGGTTTTAAAACTTGAACAGCCCAGTCTTTTCCGGCTAATTGTAATTTCTGCCCCAGAGAATTTGCTGAAGCAAACGGTCTTAATTCAGCAACAGGTAAGGCGTATTCTTCAATCAAATTAATAAAAGTTTCGCCAACAACACCTGTGGCACCAACAAGACCAACTTTCAAAGGACGATTCCATTTCATTAGTCTCGTTCCTCTTGCAAATCTTTTTCATTCACTTGCGCTGGTGCATAAACACTTGTTGGTAAGTTTTTGTGGCGTTTTCCCCAACGAAACACCCCAAACAAAGCACCCAAAACTGCGTAACCAAAAAATAAAACAAATAACATTGTTTCTGGCTGAATCGCCACAACAAATAAAACAATCACACCTAAAATAAGATATTTAAAAGACTGGCGCTGTTTTAAATCAATATCTTTAAAAGATCGGTATCTAAAATTTGAAACCATCACAAAAGCTAGTAATATTGTCATCATAAGCAATGGTATTGAACCTTGCGCGTCCCAACCCATATCATTAAAAGCTAAATATGCTGATGCAATAATCCCTGCAGCCATCGGAATCGGTAGACCTTGAAAATAATTTTTTTCAACAACACCTACTTGCACATTGAACCTTGCTAATCGCAAAGCCCCGCACGCTGCGAATAAAAAACTGGCCATCAAGCCCAATCGGCCAAATGGTGTAAGCGCCCAAAAATAAAGTAACATACCTGGTGCCACACCAAAACTGACCAGATCACATAGTGAGTCCAGCTCTGCGCCGAATTTACTAGTCGCACGGGTTAATCGCGCTAAACGCCCGTCAAGCTGATCAAAAACTGCAGCGATAACAACTAATATAGCAGCTGTTTTATAATCTTGCTGAAAAGTGCAAATGATCGAATAAAACCCGCAAAATAAATTTCCGATCGTCATTAGATTCGGTAAAATGTAAACATACATTCCTAATCTTTTACCAGAAGCTGTTTTTTCTTCTAATTCATCAAATTGATCAACCATGACAGAACCGCCTTTAATGTGAACCTTTAGTGTGAATAAACTAAATATTGAAAAATATTAAAAAAACCGAAAACCAATGTAAGCCCAATACAACTTAAGACAGGCATTGTGAAATTATCATCAATTTTTGCAATCGGAATTAATTCTGCGAATGCTCCGACCAGCCCCGATAACAAACTCACGATCAAAATATATTCACCGACGTTGTGATAATATAAAAACCCTATCGTTAAAACAAAACACACGACAAACGCTGCAACAAAACCTTGAACTGATTTGTGTCCGAAGATTTTATCTTTTCCGTAACGAATACCCACATAACTAGCGATGGGGTCAGCGAAAGCTAGAAATAACAAACTGAGCCCCACAATTTGTGGATGTGATAATAAACCAACTGTGATGACGCCAGTGATTAAATACGTCGTCCCTGCGGGGCGGTCGATTTCACTTTTACGCATGATGGGTTTAAACCAACGTAGAAGAACACGGTTAATTTTTGGATTATATAAACGAATCAAATCTATCGGAACAAAAATAAACCAAGCAACTAAAAGCAATACAAGACTTAACCAAACAGGTAAAAACGACCACACTAAAAAAAAGAAAGTCACACCAGACATATGCCAAATTTTGCGAGCTACATGCACGTCTGATCTTTTTTTAAAGTCATCAATAATTTGATTATTTTTTGAGCTATCTTCTTGAGTCACAATCGCAACAAATTAAGTAAAGCTTTATCAGCTGTCACCTTAAAAACTACTGCAAGCGATGAATTTTAAGAGTTTGAGTCTTTTTTTGCCCGTCGTTTAAGCTAATCTCGAAGTGCAAAATATTATCTCCGTTTTCGAGCTGAATAAAATCTGTGTTCGCATCTGTTTTGTTAATCTTAAATAATTGGGCGCTGTAACCGTTTGTCTTATTTAAAAGTTTCAAATTGCTAGCCAGATTTGATTGATTAAAACAATTGATCATTTTTAAAGTAATATGATTTGAATTCACATTTAATTGTTTCAATCCAAATTTATCTTCAAAAATTTCTTCACACGACATTTTCAATGTTGTCTCAAAAGCTGTTTTTTTTGCAGATTCATCAGCAAAAAGATTTAGCGGCTGAATAAGACTGCTTTCAGCTTTATTGATCGAAGCTATATTTCTTTTTTGGCTTTTAGGACTTTGTAATTCAGATAGATTAACAGGTTTTTGATTTTGTCGAATCATCAAAACTAAACCAACGGCGTTCACAATCAGCAACACAAACAATGAAATAATAATTTTTAAATATCGTTTTGATAAGTACGTCACATAGTCTTTATCGGGATTTCAGAGGGCAAAGTTCAGATAAAATGTCGAAAAAATGAAAAAAAACCAGACTTTTGTATTTAAATGCTGGCCTGGTTATTGGGCTAAAGTGCAGCTTCTTGTTGATGAGCCAAACTTCTCATATTAAGACGTATTCTATTATGTATTGTATGTGCTCAGAATATATGTAATTATGAGCACATGATATACAGAATGATTCAGAATGAAATGGCCGCTACAAAAAAAAGTATTCTTCTTTATGGGCCAAGACAGGTTGGAAAATCGACTTTGATCAAAAGTCTCAAGCCTGATTTAACAATCAACTTAGCCGAAGAAGATACCTATTTAGATTTCGCTCAAGACTTGTCCCGTTTAAAAAGCATGATAGAACGACAATCTCCTAAAACTATTTTCATTGATGAAGTTCAGCGAATCCCTAGCATTTTAAATTCAGTTCAAGCTTTAGTTGATGATAATCCAAAACTTAAATTTTATTTGACTGGATCAAGCGCAAGAAAGTTAAAAAAAGGGGGCGCCAATCTATTGCCTGGCAGAGTTCTTAATTATAGATTAGGACCGCTAACGATTAAGGAACTTAATTATAAATATCAAATTCAAGATTTACAGTTCGGCTATTTACCTGGGATCTACTCAGAATCTGATTTAAAAGTTAAAAAGCAAATTTTAACATCATACAGTTCTAATTATGTGACAGAAGAAATCAAATCTGAATCGTTAGTCAGAGATCTACCAGCTTTTTCTCGTTTTTTGCTGTCATCAACTGAATCAGTTGGTCAGTTTGTTGATTACTCAAAAATTTCTAAATCAGCTAAAATTTCTAGACATTCTGTACCTCGCTATTATGAGATTTTTGAAGACACACTTGTCGGGCAAAGAATATTTCCTGATTTTCAGCTTGTCGACAAATATGACTTGATCAAGCATCCTAAGTTCTATTTTTTTGATATTGGAGTTTATAATGGTTTAGTGAAATCATTTGATTTGTCGCCGGAAAGACTTGGTATTTTGACTGAGCAACTTATTTATCAACAACTTTTATCGTCAGCACAGTCTTTAAGTTTAGATATTGATATTCATAGTTTACGCACAAGAAGCGGTGTTGAAATTGATTTCTGGATCAAACTAGAAGGAAAAAGATTTGGTATCGAAGTTAAAACAAGTGACAAACTATCAAATAGCGATGTACGTCACCTAGTGTTATTCAAAAAAAATGAACCTAAAGCGCAGTATTTTTTATTTCACTTTGGCCAAAAAGAAACAAAAATTGACAATATCTGGTGCTTACCGTGGTCCAAGGGCTTTAAAGATATTGGACTCTAAACTAAATATCTCAAGGATAACCAAATGCAAAGCCAATTTGAAAAAATGAATTCGTTTTTCCTATCGCATGAAACACGTTCGAAGACTTTTCGCCTTCAGCAACTGGATCAACTGGAAAAACTGATTAAAGAAAATTCAACAGCAATCACTGAAGCTCTCTACAAAGATCTTCACAAACCAGAACTAGAAGCTTTAATGAGTGAAATGGGTATTGTGCTGGAAGAAATTAATCTCACAAAAAAAGAATTAAATAACTGGATGAAACCAAAATCAGTTAGCACACCCGTTAGTTTATGGCCTGCTAAAAGCCAAATTATTTACGAACCGAAAGGTGTCGTTTTAATTGTCGGACCCTGGAACTACCCTTTTCAATTATTGATGTCCCCTCTTGTCGGAGCTATTGCTGCTGGAAACTGTGCGGTACTAAAACCTTCAGAAATGACAGTGCATACTTCGAAATTGGTGATCGATTTAGTCAAAAAATATTTTGAACCGAATTACATCACAGCTGTTGATGGTGGAATTAACGAGACGACTCAGTTACTAAAGTTACCCTGGAACCATTTATTTTTCACGGGCAGCGCGCCAGTTGGTAAAATTATTATGAAAGCTGCAGCTGAACATTTAACACCAGTCACATTAGAACTGGGTGGTAAAAGCCCTGCAATCATAAATCAGGATGCTGATATTGCTGTTGCAGCCAAACGTTTAGTTTGGGGGAAATTTTATAATGCTGGGCAAACCTGCGTCGCCCCAGATTATATTTATGTTCATAAATCTGTTCGTCAAAAACTGATTGATCAAATGATTGTAGAAATAAAAAATCAATTCGGGCCAGATTGCCAGCAAAGTTTAAGTTATGGTCGTATTGTCAACGCCAAGAATTTAGACCGCCTAAAAAAACTGATTTCAAAAGATAAAATTATTTACGGTGGTGATATCAATGAAGCTGATTTATTTATCGGTCCTACATTAGTACTAGTGACAGATTGGTCAGACCCTGTCATGCAGGAAGAAATCTTTGGTCCGATTTTGCCAATCATTGAATTTGATGATTTAAATTCTGTTTTTAGTTTAATTAACAAAAAACAAACTCCGGTGGCGGCCTATTTATTTTCAAATTCAGAAAAAATACAGAATCAATTTTTAGATCAAGTTTCTTTCGGTGGCGGCTGCATCAATGATGTTGTTTTGCATTTAGGAAACCCGCATTTACCCTTTGGTGGGTCACAGCAAAGCGGGCACGGTAGTTATCACGGTCACTATTCATTTTTAACTTTTAGCCATCAGAAAAGTGTTCTACAAAAATCAGTGTACTTGGATTTGCCGATTAGATACCCGCCGTACACTGAAAAAAAATTAAAAATGGTTCGACGATTTTTAGGAATTTAGATCGAAAGTAGTTGGCTTAAATAAATGTAGTACGGAATGCCGAATAATAAATTCATCGGGAAAGTCAGGGCTAACGGCAAGCCTAAGAATAAGCTTGGATTGGCATTTGGAATGGAAGACTTCACTGCTGCCGGAGCGGCTATGTAGGAAGCGCTACCAACTAAAACTGATAACAAGACCAAATTCCCCGAAGACAAACCAACATAATAGCCAATTACAAACGAAATAGACCCAAAAATAATTGGCATCACTACAGCAATAACTAGCATAATTAATTTATGTTTTAATATATCTTTTAGTTGGCGCTGCGCCAACATGCCCAAATCAAGCAGAAAAAAACACAGAATGCCTTTGAAAGAACCCTGGATTAAAGTTGAAATTCCAGCCCATGAAGCCGAATCCATAGTTAGGCCTATGGCAAAACCACCAATCAACAGTACGACTGATTTTGAAGTAATAACTGATTTAAAAAGCTGAAAGCTGTTTCCATTTTTTTCCCCTTTTTCAAATTTTTGATACAAAAAAATACCCATGATAATGGCAGGTATTTCCATAAGTGCCATCGTTGCCACCATATAGCCACTGAATATTATGCCTTGGCTTTCAAGAACAGATTGCGCGGTGATAAAAGTCACTGCACTAACGGATCCATAGCATGCTGCTAACGCCCCTGCATTATTTTGACCCAATCGATTTTTAAACAGAAAGAAATAAATAATAGGAATTGCCACGCACGATCCCAAACCTATGGTTATTAAAGGCAAAAACCCGGACAAATTGTCTGCAAGACCAAGTTCGTGTCCGCCTTTCAATCCGATACTTAAAAGTAAAAAAATTGATAGGGCCTTAGAAATTTGATCAGGAATTTCTAAATCTGATTTGATTAGCGTGGCAAAAATTCCTAAAGCAAAAAATAAAACGATTTCCATTAATTATTTATGGACTGTAGGGAAGCGACGAATGATGTAGTATTATTTTCAATTTACCTTGGCTGTCTTTTTTAAAGCCCCAAGTTTTATCGACTTTTGTTACACTTCCTTTTTTATCAGTCAAAAAGACATTTCCCATAGTTACTGCCATGTCACCATATATGTAAACCGCAGCATTTTTGTATTCGTATTTATCCCACCCTTTTAAAGCAAAACCCTTATCATTCGGAAAATTTTTGTTTCCTCCAACAAAATAAGCTAAAGCTCCATCTTTTGTAGTTCTAAAAGTTTGGTCGCCTGTAGTCAAAGTTGGTTTAAATAAAACAGAGCCTTCTTTGTATCCGTAGGCACCATCTAAAACGGCATTAGCAGTTTCAGTGGCTTTTTTTAGACCTTTTGAATCAAAGTCTTTACTGATTTGAATTAAAGCCTTGCCCCAAGCTTCTTGAGCCGCCTGTACTTCTTGTTCAGTAATATTGGTGTTCACCACATTTTTTCCGAAAGCTTCTGAAGTGGCCTTTGCTTGCGCAAAGCCTACCGAATTAACCACCGATGTTAGCAAAGCTAACGTTATAATTTTTTTAAACATATTTGACTCCTCGTCTGAATTTTATTTTACTAACAATTACTTTAAAGCTTAAAGATGAATTGTTAAAATAGATAAAAGCGGTAACTTGTAGTGTGAAAATCTATATAGCGAATAAATCTCTTAATTTTGAAGCAATTGGGTTTTCAATTTTTCTTTGGGCAGTGACAAGAAAAAGTTCCTCGTGAACTCCCATAAGCTGTCCGATTTTAACAAGTTCGCCCCTTAATACTTGCCCTGTAACTGTGTGGGTAGCTGTTGGGATGAGCCCTAATTCACTAACAGCCATCAGCTTTTTAACTGATATATCTTGGCTTTCAGTAATAATATTCATTTCAATTTTGTTCAATTTTGCCCAGTGGTCGAGATCTTGCCTAAGCCTACTGTCGTAAGTGGGTAGGATCATAGGAACGCCCGATATAGATTTCGGAAAGCCTTTTTTTAAATGTTTAAACTTGGGCGCCCCATAGAACGCTACATTTTTCTTTGTAATCGATTTTGGATAAAGACCTTTGCCGTCAATCCCAGCTGGTAAAAAATTTGTTACAATAAGATCCATACGATGGGCCATGAGCTCTCTGGTTAATTCATCTGACTTGCCTTCAGACAAAGTAATTTGACATGGAGAAATTTTAAAAGCCTGTTTGACCAGCTGAAGAACTATTTGTTTAGGAACACTATCTAGCGCTCCTAAATGGAGTGTCGGTTTTAATGGTTTCAGTCTGTCATGAAGGACTTCATACATTTCAGAGCCCATTTTAAATATGTTTTTTGAATAATCGAGAGCAACTTTTCCTTGCTCTGTTAAAATAAGTTTTTTGTGCTGCCGTTCAAAAAGCTGTACACCCAGTGAATCTTCAAACTGCATTAACTGCGCCGATAAGGTTGGCTGACCTAAGCGCAGTTTTTCAGCTGCTCTTGAAACAGTTCCTTCTTCGGCGATTGTTTTAAAATAAAATAAATGGTGATAATTTATCCAGTGATTCATAAAGCCCCCAAGACAACGTGTATCGCATTAAGCAATGCTATTCAATTTTATTATCGATTTGAGAAAAATATGTATTTTGCATAAGCTTGAATAAGATTTAAAGGAGAGATAAATAATGATTCTTTTTCCGTTTTATGATTATTGGTGGTTTTACGCAGGCTTTGTCACTTTTGTTCTTGTCGTTCTTGCGCTTGATTTAGGAGTTTTTCATAAAAAAGCTCATGAAGTTAGCTTCAAAGAAGCTTCTATTTGGACAACTGTTTGGATCAGCTTAGCACTGGTTTTTAATTATTTATTTTATCTTTATGCTAAATATCAATTCGCTACGCACGAACGGTATACGTCTATTTCAGGATTTGATTCAGATGCTCAAGCTAAAACTTCAGCTCTAGAGTTTCTAACAGGTTTTGTTGTTGAGAAATCTTTAGCTATAGACAATATTTTTATTTTTGCTGTGGTTTTTGCCTATTTTGGAATACCAAAGATTTATCAGCACCGTGTTCTTTTCTGGGGAATTTTAGGAGCTCTTGTTTTCAGAGCCATTTTTATCGCTATGGGTTCTGTGCTCATGCAGCATCACTGGGTCGTTATATTTTTTGGAGTTCTTTTAATTTTAACCGGCATCAAAATGTTTTTTGCTGGCACAAAGCCACAAAACTTAGAAAACAACTTCATCGTGAAGCAACTTAAGAAAGTTTTTAGAGTTCACCCACATATCGAAGGGCAAAACTTTTTTATTAAGAAAGACGGCTTAACATACGTCACACCGCTTTTCTTGGCTTTGATATTTTTAGAACTCAGTGACATTATTTTCGCAGTTGATTCTGTACCGGCGATTTTTGCTTTAACAAAAGAGCCATTAATTGTATTCACTTCCAATATTTTTGCTATTCTTGGACTGCGATCTATGTACTTCATGTTAGCTGGAGTAATGGATAAATTTGCATTTATAAAGTATGGTTTAGCTTCAGTGTTAATTTTTGTTGGGCTTAAGATGGTCTGGCTTAATACGCTATTCGGAGGAAAATTCCCAATCAACTGGTCGCTTATAATTATCGGAACACTGATTGGTTCTTCAATTTTAATTTCGATAATTATTGATAAAAAAAGCCTCAACTTATTATAGTTGAGGCTTTTACAGATTTTCAAAAGATCTAATCTAAAATATTTAAATTATCTTAAACAAGTCGCGAACCAAACATTTTCTTGGTCATACTGAGCACATTTTTTTGCGCCATCAGAATTAACCATATTTTGAAAAGTTAAATATAAATCGTTTTGCACACCTTTTTTGTAGGGAGCGACTAAAACGTGTAATAACGCTTCGCCATCACAAGCGATAGTTAAATTAGGTGTCGTGTATTCACCTTTTCCGTAAGAGATAACACAGTTATCTTTGTCATTGTGTTCACCCATTGCAAAAACAGTTGTTGAAGTTAAAACTAGTGTAGCAGCTAATAGTAAAGCTTTTTTCATTTTGATCTCCTTAAGATTTGAATCAGTGTTTAGCACACTGAAATTCAAAGTCTAGATTATGTTTTCTGCTATGAATAGTTTACTAGTCAGAGTGTAAAAAAATTTGACAGTTCCAAATCCGACCCAGGATTAGCTTGGTACATACAGAATCAGATAATATTAGATTCGTTTCAAATGACATTAAATTTTATCGTGATAGTCGGATATAAGTCATGTCAGGACTGTAGGTAACATTGTCAGTTTGCAGTGTTGCACTGTACTGAAAATATCTATTTGCTGGCAAACCCAACGATCCAAAATTGGCAAAATTTAAATCAATATTCGTGTAGAGCGCATTGCCTGTTCGCGCGGCCTGAACCGAATTGTTATACAGCTCTGAAAAAAATGTTGCTGCTGTTCCATCTGGACCTTTCCAAATTGGGTTGTCAGCACAAGTTGAGGATGTACAACTTCTGAATTGAAGACGTAACCGATTAGCTCCACGACGGTAAAGTGCCAAAATTTCTGCATTTGTTAGAACACGTTCCCAAACAGCCACTTCATCTATATCACCATTGAAAAACCAATTATCACCGCCATAACGTGAACCAATTCTAACGTTGGCTGCATTCAAATTATAGCCTGTGGCTCCGTATGTGGTGTAAGTGTGTGTCGTAACGTAATTTAGAAACATCGTCGCATTTCCAGTCACCGTATTTAATGTCACCACAAGATGATGCCAGTTTCCATCATTGGGCACAGCAATCGTCGATGCGGGCAAACTTGCACAAGCACCATAGCAAATTCCCATAAAACCCTGTGCCGAACATAAAGCTGAACTGCATGAGGCCGCAATAATTAAACGGTTCGTTCCATCAAGAGTATCAAATAAGTAAGTTAGATTATTAGCAGATGCTGTTGTTCTAAACCAAAATGAAAACGTATAATTTTTTGCAGTAGATCCAAATGATGATGGACTTATTCGACTACTTGTTCCATTCAACTGAGCCGCATTAGTAAATTTACCAGCTACACCGTATGAACCAAGATTTGTTTCAGTCGCGTGACGCCCATTTCCTGAGCGATCAGCAAAATCATTTCCTGCTGTTGCAGAATTAGCAACTGTTTCATTCAAATTATAATACGCAAAAATATTATTCATTAAACTGCCAGAGGCCCCAGAATATTCAGCAGATGTTTCGCTAGTTGAAGTGAGTTCTTTTTCGTAGGGCATCGTTGATTTCCAAATAGCTCCCGCCCAATTCCATAAACCACCGCAATAAATATCCATTACTCGTGATGTAAATGTTCCGCTGACTTGGCCAACGGAAAGCATAATGCTATTGCCAGACGTCATCGTGCTAGAAAAAGTGCCTGCACTAAAGTCAGCGTTTGTAACATCTTCAGCAGCAGCTTTTTTCGGGTTGCAGCCCCAATATGTAAAAGGAATAAAAACTTGGGCCTCGACAACACAACTAAGCGTTACTAGAGATAGCAAAATAAAATACTTTTTAAGCTTACATCCATAAAGCATGTTTTGATTATACCTAACATCGTTTCATTACGGTAGACATAAAATTTTAAGTAAAAACGTCTCATAATAATACTTTGGTCTTGTTTCGGTTTCACTTAAACACTCAATTTTGAATTTTTGGTATTTTAGGTGATAATAAGTTTATGAAAAAACTAAATAAAATCGAATTTGTTTGTACCCTGACGGCCCTATTATTTTTTGCTACGCTTTCGTCGTGCGGAAAAATTGACGATCAAATCAATGCTAGCGTAACAATAACAATGCCTGACTTATCAAATAATAGCATCGCAGAATCTGTCAGTGCTCAAATGAATTCTTCTGTTTCGACACCGACGCAACTAAGTGACATCAACTGCTACGCAGTCATGGTTGGTGGACCTACTAATGAATCTGAATTAAACAGAACGCGCTGTGAAATTGTCACTGTATCTTCAACCGTGGGTGTTTCAGGAACAAGAATTGTTGTTGAAAATCGTTACGTCGGAATGATTCGTGGATTAGTTCCAAGTAACGGCACAATCAGCTTAGAAGTTCCATCAGGAACAGATCGGGTTTTTTCATTAGTTGGTTTTAAAGCATCACCGATCACAAGCTGTTTAGGCTTTACAGATCCGAATGTGAATTTAGATTTAGTTTCTGATCCTGTTTTGCTTGGAACAACTGGTGGAGTTAACTTAACAGGCGGTGTTGTTAATAACGTAACTATCCAAATGCAGTCTGTTAGCGGTAGTATTGCCAATAATTATCAAATCGGTGAATGTTACGGGCCGGATAATCCAGGGACTTCTAAAATTGTGCCGACTCGTGCAATTTTAACAAAAAATAATTTTCCGTCGGATGTACTAGCTGCAAATCAATGTAATTCAATTAATGTGGAATTCGTAGATGCCGCTGGTCGCATGGGTGACATCCCTGCTTCTGCTTTCGTAAGATTATCTCATGACATCCGTGATGCCAGTGGCACAGTCGCTGGTGGTGGTGGTCAAGGTTATGATCTTTACAATAGTTTTTCAGAATGTAATTCAAGTGTGAATGTGACTGATTATCTTCCGATCGTAGAAAAATCTAGATACAGACAAATCTGGTTTAGAACAGTTTCTGAAACTGCATTATATTATGATCTAGGCCCACATGTAACGACATCTGCTACTCTTTCAGCAACGCAAATCTTAACGACTGTTGAAAAAACTTTTAACAATTATTCAAATTCAAGTTTAGCTTTAGAAATTTTCGGAACACAAAAAGTTCTGCCTGATACGTGTTATAAAATGCTGGCTAATCTGAAAAATTTGAATCTTCAGTCAGCTTCAGGAACAAGTTATAACTACAAAGTTGAACACCCTGTGATTAACGGAGTTCCTGATGTTGGCGCTAGTCTTTACACAGCTACTCAGTTTGATAACTTGTGTTTAAATAGTAATTTATTAGCACACAACAGTGTGACAAGCTCACCTGTGACAGCTGGAAATAATGCTTACTTTTTTATTAAATACAGTTCCGGTTTAGCTTACCGTAAAACATCACTTTCTTTAACACCAATAGTTTCCGGTGTTTCAAGCACAAATTTGGTTAAAACAGCATTTCCGATCGAAGTCGTCGAGGGCAGCAGAAACCCTACGCGCGTAGCGATCATGGGACAGAACCAAATCCCAGCTTCGGGGAATACATGCCCCACAGATCGTCTGTTTAAAGCGATTATTGTAAATGAAAAATGGGCTGCACTTCCGGCCAGCTCAACAATTTATTTAACAAGTGCTGTAAAAAGTGGAACTGGTACTTTAGCGATTAAAAATGCAGATTTCAATCAAGTTTGCCCATCTACTGGAACAGCAACTACTGGAACAACAAGTTTTATGAATAACACTTATTCCATGGGCTTTTATGTTAAACCGTTTTCGGCGACATCAGGAACAGTCTTTACAATTACAGCAACAGCTGCTGTCAGCAGCCCGCTTGGCATCAGTTATACTTTACCAGCAAGTACTTTTGATATTAATGTTTCGCCTTAGTTTTGATTTATTTTTTGTTTTAAATTAAATATGCAGATTGTACAAACGACAAAAGGCTTAGGTGACACCTACGCTTTTTCTTTTTTGATTCTTTGTTCGCTGTTGCAATCAGAATCAATTTTATATATTTTTAGACCTTTAAAAAAACAAAACCAATTCACATCTGTGTGAATCGAAAATATTTATTTACCCTAACAACCCTGATCGTATGATGACGTGAGCCCTTTTTTACAAAGGCTCACTCATCCCAAGGATTTGTGGAAAGGATAAAATGTTTGCTTTTTAGTTGTTAGGATTAACCTAACAACTTAAGCGCTAGCTGAGTATTCGTGTTAGCTTGGCTGAGAACCGTAGTTGCAGCTTGTAATAACACGTTATTTTTTGTCAACTCAGTCGACTCTGCGGCGATGTCTGTATCACGGATTCGTGAATTAGCTGCTGCATAGTTTTCTTCTGCTGTTAACAAGTTCTGTGATGTTGATTGAAGCCTGTTTTGGAATGCACCAAAATTTGCTCTCATCGCATTCACAGCATGAATAGCGTCATCGACCTGCGCTAGTCCCATTTGAGCCTGATCTTTTTTCAGAACATTTGACTCAACCAGTCCTAACGACTCAAGCGTTGAATTCGCTTGATCAGCCCGAAAGCTGATACGATCGTTAAATGGATCATTCTGTGTACCGACCTGAATATCTAAGATACCGCCCTGTCCGTTCAGTAACGTTGTTCCATTGAACTTCGTACTCTGAGCGATCCTGGAGATCTCTTCTTTGAGCTGTTGATATTCAACATCGGTTAAGGCTCTTTCACGGTCACCGATAGTATCGGAAGCCGATTGAACACCTAACTCGCGAAGACGGACTAGCATATTCGCCACTTCACCCAAGCCACCTTCGGCAACTTGAACTAATGATATACCATCATTCGCATTTCTGTTGGCTTGCTTCATACCACGTATTTGCGCTTTCAAGCTTTCTGATATCGCCAACCCTGCGGCATCATCTGATGCCTGGTTAATTCTAAACCCCGAGGCTAATTTAGCCATCGAAGAATTCTGTTTTATCCCTAACGAATACAGATTTTTACCTGCATTCAGGGCTGCAACGTTTGTTGCAATACGTAATCCCATTTTATCCTCCTTGTAATGTATTCATCCGTGAACGTCCCTTTCCTTGGTTACGAATAGAATCCTTCCTATTCGTTAAAAAATAATTCAATCTCTAAAGCTACTGACAAGCTATTTCAATGACTGATATCTATTAAGATTTCAGTAACTGAAGTGCTAATCCCGGTTGTTGGTTCGCTTGTGCCAAGACAGATGTACCTGCTTGTAACAAAATATTCTGTTTCGCCAACTCCGTACTTTCATCAGCAATGTCTGCATCCCGAATCCGTGAATTTGCAGCTGATAAGTTTTCTACGCTCGTCTGTAGATTCTCTACAGACGAATTCAGACGATTTTGTATAGCACCAAAACCGGCTCTCAACTGATTCACATAACTAATCGCAAAATCAACTTGCGATAGCGACTCTTGCGCCGACGTCTTGTCTAAAACATTTGAAAGATTCAGTCCTAAAGCCATCGTTCCTGCATCTGCAGCGGCGGCATCAAAAGAGATTCTGTCAAAGTCTGGCGAATTTTTGACTCCAATTTGGAAATCTAAAACTCCACCTGTTCCGGACAATAAAGGTGTTCCGTTAAACTCTGTACTTCCGGTGATTCTATCTATCTCTTCAAGAAGTTGTGCATACTCTACGTTTGCTAAACTTCTTTCTTTATCACCGATCGTATCAGAGGCTGCCTGAACGCCTAATTCACGTAATCTAATAAGCATGTTACCGACTTCGCCTAAAGAACCTTCCGCAGTTTGGATAAGTGAGATACCATCCTGAGCATTTCTATTGGCTTGTTTATTCCCTCTAATCTGGGCTTTCAGATTTTCAGATATCGCTAATCCCGCCGCATCGTCAGATGCTTTGTTAATTCGATTACCTGAAGAGAGTCTTGCCATTGCTCTGTCCATACTGTTTTTAGTTCCCCACAATGCCTTTTGAGCATTGAGTGCAGTAACATTTGTACCAATTCGTAATCCCATAACTTCCTCCATGAAGTTGTCTCACCGTGTGTTCCACTGTGAGATAAGGTTTCAAGATCTAATCCATAAGATCTTGGAATCGTATAAGTCTTGTACACTTTTTCGGCTCATCCTGAGAAAACTTGAGACGTTTGTTTCACTTAGATTCATTTCTGGACGGACGGCTGTCCTGTAATCGAATTAAACAGGTCGTGATAAATATTCTGGACTAAAGGTGGCTGGCACCTTTGGACGCGCCACGCAGTAACAGCTTAGATAATTCATTATTTTCATAGACACTCATCTGTTCATTCAACCAAGCTAATTGCCTCTCAATATCATTCACAGATTCATAGTAAGTATCGAATACAGGAAACAAACATTTTGTAAAACCAATTGGAAATAAAACTGTTGAGTATGGATAATTTTCCACTTTGTCAGAAAGCCCCGCCTCAACTGGATTTCTATATACGTATTTATACGCTGAAGAATAATATCGATTACTATCAATAACCGCTGAGAAATACCTTCCGCCAAATTTTTGGTTGATTGTGTTTGATTCTCTTTCAATATCTCGACTTAAGTTTCTCATGAAATATTCCATAAACTTATTGAGATTAGAATTCGGAGTTCTAACTATCATATGAAAGTGATTCGTCATCAGTACAAAACTGTGAATTTCTAATTTAAAAGCGTAACTACAAAATAGTAGTTGGTCTGAAATGCATGACCACAACAAGTTTATCGGTAAAGGAAACGGATCCTTATTGTGACCTCTGACTGTAACGTGATATGGATATTGGTCTTGTAGAATTCTAATTTTTCTGCCCATTAAAATCGCTGTTGCGAAAAGAAAGCCAGCCTAGGTTCTTGTATAAGTGAGCTGAGATCCGAAAAGGTGGCTGGCACTTTTAGACTTGTTGCAATAGAAGGTGCCAGCCACCTTTAAAGAGAATAACTTACCCGCTATGGAAATCAGAGACCCTATTCATGGTTCAATCTATTTAAATGAAGGCGAAGAAGCGATTATTGAATCCGTTGAATTTCAAAGACTGCGTGAAATCAAACAACTTGGTTTTTCTGAATTCAGTTTCCCCGGAGCAACCCACAACAGATTTCTTCATTCGATTGGCGTAAGCTATGTTGCGGGATTAGTCTTCGATAGTATTTTTCGCGCTTACCCGTTTGCAAAAAGTCATAATAAAATTCGTTTTAGACAACTGACAAAACTAGCTGCATTACTTCATGATATTGGTCACGGCCCTTTAAGCCACACCACTGAACAGGTGATGCCCCCACTTAAAGATCTTGATATTAAAGTTTTTAACGATCAAAAAATTAATCAAGACCGACAAGCCAATCACGAAGACTACACGATCAAGTTTGTAACCGATTCAAATATCGCGACTATTATTAAAAAATACTATTCAGATATTGATCCACTTCATGTGGCTGCGCTAATCGATAAAAATTTATCAGCGGAATCAGACATATATAAGGACGGATCAATAGACTTTCGTCCGATCCTTAGCCAGATCGTCAGTTCTGAATTAGATGCCGACAGAATGGATTACTTAGAACGTGATTCTTACTACTGTGGTATTAACTACGGAAAAATTGATCGCGACTGGTTGATACAAAACTTAACCTTAAATATACAAGATAACAGAGCTTTCCTTGCACTGAACCGTCGTGCTCTTTATGCCTTCGATGATTTTTTGATTTCACGTCATCACATGCATTTGATGGTTTATTTCCATCATAAAAGTATTATTTATGAAGAGATGTTGAATCTGTATTTAAATTCCCCAGATGTGCAATTTAAAATCCCAGCAAAACTGAACGATTATGTTTCATATACGGATTACAAATTATACGAACATTTAGATACGGTTAAAAATGAATGGGCTCAAAGAATCGCTGAAAGAAAACCGTACCGCGTGGCGATTGAGTTACACAACCAAGATCTAGTGCGGTCTGAAAATGTGATCAAACTTTTTAAGGCCTCTGACATTCATTCGATCTGGGCTAGTTCAAATGTTCGACTTTCAAAATACCATGCAACTACTACAGATGATAAAATGAATATTTTTGTGGTTGATCAATACGATAAATGGGATAAACCATCACCCATTGATTTGGCCACACAGATTTTTCAAAAATATGAAGGCGCCCGCGTGATCGACCGGATCTACGTCGCCCCTGAAAAATACGACCAAGCTAAAAAGATTTTGAACGAAGAAAAGTATTAGGGTGCCAGGCACCATTCGCCGCGCCAAGTTTAAAGGTGCCAGCCACCTTTAAACTCGTTCGATCACCATGGCGATACCTTGACCACCACCAATACACGAAGAACCCAGCGCATACTTCGCGTTCCTGCGATGAAGCTCGTAAGTCAATAAATTCATAATGCGAGTACCTGATGCCCCTAGTGGATGACCCACCGCAATTGCACCGCCATTTACATTTGTTTTTTCAGGACTTAATTTTAATTCTTTTTCGACTGATAAATACTGAGCAGCAAAAGCTTCATTCACTTCGATTAAATCCATTTGATCTAATGTAAGACCTGCACGTTCTAAAGCTTTACGTGCAGCAGGTGCTGGACCAATCCCCATGATTTTGGGGTCACACCCCACACTGGCCCAAGATAATATTCTGGCCATCGGTTTTAAGCCGTGTTTTTTAATAAAACTTTCACTAGCAATCATCGAACAAGCGGCACCGTCGACAACACCTGATGCAGTGGCTGCTGTGACTAAGCCATCTTTTTTAAATAAGGCTTTCATTGAAGAAATTTTTTCTAATGTGGCATCTGGTTTTGGATGTTCATCGTTATCAATAATCAATTCACCTTTTTTGGTGACTACTTTTACCGGGCAAATTTCATCTTTAAAATAACCTAAATCAAAAGCTTTTTTATATTTCACTTGAGATTTAATTGAATACTGATCGCACTGTTCACGGGTGATCCCGTACTTTTCCCCAAGGTTTTCCGCAGTGATCGCCATCGGTATTCCCGCGAAAGCATCTGTTAATGCTGATGTCATATAGTCTTCTAATTCGAAATTTCCCATACGCATCCCATCGAACCTGACCTTGCGTGCGACGTATGGGATTTGTGACATCTGTTCAACACCACCAGCTAAAATACAATGTGCTTGATTGGTTATAATCATTTCTGCTGCGTTTGCGATAGATTGAAAACCTGAACCACACAAACGATTCACAATGTACGCACCACTATGAACAGGGATTCCCACTTTCAAACCCACATGCCGTGCTAAGTACGCAGCGTCCGCGCCGCTTTGAATGACGTTTCCAATAATTGTGTGATCAATATTTTCTGTTTTAATTCCTGAAGCTGTAATAGTCGCTTCGGCCGCAGTAACAGTTAAATCAGTCGCTGAGATATCTTTAAGACTTCCACCGAATGATCCAAACGCAGTTCTTTTTCCTGAAACAAGATAAATTTTTTCCATTCTAAAAATCCTTTTTTAGATAAATGAATTTGAAATGTTGGAGATTAAATAATTACCAATTCCAACGCATGGATAATTCTGATTGATTAATGCTGTTTTGTACAGCGTAAGAAATAATTATTTCGTTATTATTTGATATTGATTCGATAATCTCTGCTTTTGTCTGTTCGGATTTAGCATCATAGTTAAATGCCGCCTTGATCCAACCCTTATATTCAATTTTAGCAATGGCTTGAACAGCTAATATTTTAAAACTGAATTTATGCTCTACATTCTTGGTATCTTTAAAGCCGCCTTCAACTTTCATATTTTTTTCAACAGCTTCAGCGGCGCGACCTACTGCCGTTTGTCGTAAAGGTGTGACCTTCCAATAATAAGAAATACTTTTGTCAGCCATTTTAGTAAAAATTTGTTCTTCGGTTTCACCAGCAGTCATTTGATCGGGTAAAATTTCAGTGTTGATCACATCCATAATTGATTCTTCATGAACGTCATTTGGCAAAACTAATTTTTTGGTCTTTTTCACATTCACATACTGACCATAAGCAGAAGAAGCAAACGAACACAGCATCAGTTGGATTAAAACTGCTAGTGTCATTAAAATGGATTTATTCATTTTGAATTCCATAAACTAATACATTACAAATCCCAGGCCAGCGGATTTAGCCAAAATGACTCTGGTGTTTATAGATGTCTCAAAATGAACTGCTTAAATCTTCTTCTCGAATATAGAAAAAATGACGTAATTTGTTAATCAGGAGTAATAACTACCCGATAACTAAAAAGAGGATTTTATGAAGTTAGTTACCTTGACAGCACTACTTAACAGCAAGAAAGACATTCTAGATTCTCTAGATTATGCCTATACATTTCTTAATGAAAACCTAGATTTCAAAGCTTTTTTATGTACCGAAGATATGGAAAGATTTGCTAACTCGCAAGATGAAAATATAGAGCAAATCGTGCTTAAAAAATTTAACGGCAAAAAAAGTTTATTTGTATCTACACATATATATGATGCGGTCATTGTCTATGATGGCTATAGTTTTTTAACGACTAGTTATTGGTTACGACGAAAGTTGCAACCGATTGAAAAAGTGGATCTTGAGACCGAAATCGATTACACAAAATTCAAAGAGGAAATACTTAAGTTATTTGCAGAAGCTAACGAAGATACGAAGAAACTTGCTTCATAAAGTTTATTAAAAAATTAACAGCGTCATCAAATGTAAAATCATGATTATTAGTAGTCCATACTTTCTTTTTATCACTAAAAGCTAGTAGGGCTTGGTTAACAACTTTAAATACTGCTCCTGAACCAATTTGATTTTCCCAATTTACACCCGTAGCTGTCTTATTTATCATCAATACGAATGGCTTCGCTTTGGAGTTATTGCCATCAGTATAGGCTATGAAAGCTATGCCATCAGGCTTAATGCCTGCTTTTAAAATTAATTCAACCGGCTTACCAGCTTGTGTTTGACGGCCGAAATGGGCGCGTACTTCATCGAAAAATTTTGTCGTTTCAATATGGCTTATAGACATATCGAATCTGTTAGCAACAATAGTGCAGAGACTCTTTATTGTTTTGATTCAAATGAAGAGCGGATATCGGATCGGCGAGAATATCTAAATAAAAAAGGCCACTAACCTTCAACAGTCAGTGGCTAGATATATATGTTTAGAAATTAGGATTATTTTAACTTAGTTGTTTCAGTGATTTGAATCGAAGTTTTAAGTTCTCCGTCGCAGAAATCATCACCACATTTTTTTAGCATTTCTCGTTCATCAGAAAACATTTTGGTAGCATCGATCGTATGAGTTACTTCGGTCATTCCAAATTCGTCTCTGTATTCAATAACTTTAACTTCATAAATGCCTGGCGCTTTTCGAGTAGCAGATAGAAACTCAAAAACATTATTGTTAATTTTAAAGTCTGCCCAAATATTTCCCATTTCAGCTAAACTTGAGTATCCTAAATAAACTGTATATCTAGGAGAAACATCTGTGCTCATTCCTTTATCTTCAACGACTATAGACACTTTTTTATGACCCGTTCTGTAGTCATTTTTATCTACTAGACGAATAACTTTATCTATGCCTGATGGTTCAATTTTGTTTTCACCAGATGAGATTGTTCCAGCACTGGCAGATACTGTCGATAAAACGATGGCTAAGTTTAAAATAATTTTTTTCATTAATGCTCCATTAGTTGAGTTTAATAAACTAACCTGCGATTATTGTGCCATTACTAAAAGCTGTATAATTAGTTACAGAATAAAAAAATTAGCTTTAGCTAAAAAAGTGACGTAATATGTTAATCAGTAGTTGGTTTTGGAATTGTGGAACTTAGGGACATCGGCGGAGAATTTGTTTCAAGTTCTCGAATTTTATTAATTATCATTCTCATCAAGAACGTAATTTGATGGGTTCACAGCGACACCATTCACGCGCACTTCGTAATGTAGATGTGGACCAGTGGATCTACCTGTGCTACCTATCGCAGAGATCACATCGTATTTAGAAATTTTTTGGCCGATTTGAACAAAGATTTGTGAATTATGCCCGTATCTAGTTAGCACCCCGTAACCATGATCGATCGATACCAGTTTACCGTAAGTTTCATCCCAACCTGCGAAGCTAACAATACCGTCAGCAGGTGCCCTAACCGGTGTTCCTGGCGGACCTGTGATGTCAAGGCCTGCATGCATTTTCTGACGACCATTGATCGGATCTACGCGGTAACCAAATCGTGAGCCAATCGAACCACGCGCTGGTTTAATGCTAGGTGTAGAGGCTAACAAACTTTGGCGATCAGAAAGTAATTCCCATAGTTCAATGACCGACTGTTCTTTTAAATTTGAATCTTTAACGGCTTGATCAATACGAATCACAAGTGTTGTGTAATTTGAACCTGACCTGCGTGTGGCAACTTCGCCTTTCATCGGATTCACAGGATTCTCAGATTGTTCGTTTTGACTGAGCTTTTCCATTTCTTCAGGTGATAATCTGGGTTCGTTGTTATTGGCTTTATCTGCATCCGCGATTTGGTTTGCTGGGAAGCTTAGTTTTTCAGGACGATCTTTTAATTCAATATCAGTGATCAATCTTAATTTATGAGTCATCTGTGTGACCCGGTCCATGGCTGATTGTAAAGATTCAAGTTTGACTTCAACAGTTTGAAATTGTTTTTGTAAATCTAAATTTTCTAAACGAAGTTTTTTATTTTCTAATGATTGCGCTAATAAACCGAAATAATCAATCAAGCCCGCCATCAGCGATACAGCAATAACTAAAATTAAAAATAAAGAAATTTTAAAATAAGCATAAGGCAATCGAACTTTGAAAGTTTCTTTCTCGTCACCAGTGATTAAATATAATGTTATACTTTTGCGTTTATCGCTCATACGTCTTGGAAGTTCAACACAAGTACTGTGACGTTGTCATCGCCGCCATGAGCTAGTGCCTGCTGAATAAACAGCGGAGTCGTTTGGTCCATCATATTGCTATTAAATATTTCACTCATCATCTGATCAGTGATCATTCCAGTCAGTCCGTCAGAGCATAAAAGATAAGTATCCCCTGCTGAAATTTCTCTCTCGATCATATCTGGGTAAACATCACGTTCAAAACCAACACTGCGGGTAATCACATTCTTAGCAATAGTTTTTCTGGCGACTTCTTCAGTTAATAAACCTAAACGAATTTGTTCGTTCACTAAAGAATGATCTTCTGTTAACTGCCACACATAAGGCTTTCGATATAAATAACAACGACTGTCGCCGACATTACCGACATAAATTTTTGAATCACGAACATAAGCCATCACCATTGTTGTGCCCATGCCGTTTAAACGTGGTTCCTGTGTGGCGCGGTCATAAATACGATGTGATGCCTCTTGATAAGCTTGCTGCATGACTTCTCTAGGGGAAAACTGCACAGCTTTCGGATGACTTAAAACTTCACGTGCTGTTTCGACAGCTAGTGCAGAAGCAACTTCGCCTCCCATGTGTCCACCAACTCCGTCAGCCACAATAAACAAACCCATCTTTTCATCGATTAGAAAAGAATCCTGATTGCCCGATCTTTTAAGGCCTTTATCTGTTAGGCACCAACACTGAAATCTCATTCATAAACAGTTTCACTTTGTTTATGACATGAGTCAAATAGCGTCACGAACGCTCAATCAGTTCAGGCTAATGTAATCGCCTAGCTCAAGGTCTAGTTCTTAAAAAACACGACAAATGGTCATCACCGACCCCTCAACTTCAAGTGTCTTACCTCCGATAGTCTAGTGAATGCTTTCGACTGAGGTTGTATGAACTCACCTAACAGATTTCAAAATTTTATTGTTACATCGTTAGTGCTTCACTCACTGCTTTTGCTTTTCATGTTCTTTGTTCCTAAATTTAATTTTAATAGCAAATCCGAAAATATCGAAGTTGTTTTAGTTAATGCACCTTCGATTCCAATAACTAAGGCTGATCCAAAACGGATTGTCGAAACAGATGAAAGCAAAGCCAACAAATTAGAAAACAAAGATGCTAAATATTTAAGTGCAAAAAATAACACTGTTGATAAAGAAACAATTGCAAAATTAGCAGACGCTTTTAAAAATAGTGATTTCAAAAAAGCCAGCAAACCGTCTTTGTTTGGCGAAAAATTTGATCCGTATTTAGCCTTAGAAAAAAACAGTTTAGAAAAACAACTGAATAAACAGAAAAAAGCCAATTCACAACAAGCTGACTTAGGTGATTCGTCAACAGCTACTGACCGACTTGAAGGCGTTGAACAAAACTTAAAAACCGCACTCAATACAAAAGAATATAAATACTATGGCTATTATCACCGCATCAAAATCCAGCTCAATCAGTGGTGGCAACCCCAAGTCAGGCAAAAAGTATCCCGCCTGATGACTCAAGGGCGAACCGTAGCCAGTGAAAATAGCAACAAGGTCACAAAATTAATCATTTTTCTAAATGAAGCAGGGACTCTTGTTAAAGTACAAGTTATTAGCGAATCAGGTGTGCGTGATTTAGATGACGCAGCTGTCGAAGCTTTTAGACAAGCAGCCCCGTTTCCAAACCCACCTAAAGGGCTTGTTGAAAATGATGGCTACATTAAAATCCGTTGGGACTTCGTCGTAGAATCTTAACAGCAGAATCCTAAGGCATTTTCTTGCCAGTTCAGCAAAAAATCGCTATTTATTTGTGAGGCAAAGGATACAACATGTCGACAAATAAAAACATGACTTTAAAAGATCTTAAAGAACTTAATAAATCTACTCTAGATCGCATCGCCGAACGGGCACATTATTTAGCAACGCAAATGATTTTCCAAGCCAACAGTCGCGCCGATAAAGACAAAGGTGATCCAAAAATTGGTGGTCACCAATCAGCCTCTGCATCGGCATTACATATCATGGGTGCTTTACATCTTGTGGTAAAATCTGGTTTTGATCACATCGCCAATAAACCGCATGCAAGCCCGACTGATCATTCTTACAATTATCTTTTAGATTTATTTTTAAAAAGTGATTTATCAAAATTATCTGAAGATGAAAAAAACACGGCGATGATGGGCCTTCGTAAATATTCTAAAAATGGCGAACCGGTTTTTCAATCTTACCATTCAACTTATGATTCTGATCATCATAATTTTTTCCCGTCAGGCACTGTGGGCATTCCACCAGTTCAAGCCGGCTACTTAGCCTTGGCTTATCGTTTTGCAAAAGAACATAACTACGATGTGCCGGATGCTCATTTCTGGGCCTTATCCGGAGATTCTGAATTTCGTGAAGGTTCAATGTACGAAGCGGTTCCTGATTTTGCTGATCGTGAAATCGGCAACGTGACATGGATGGTGGATTACAATCGTCAATCACTGGATGGTCACCGTATTGTGAATCAAAAAATCATGCAGGGCACTGACGCTGACCGTATTGAAAAATCAATGGCTGCCAACGGCTGGGAAGTTATCCAAGTTCGTCACGGCTCAAAACGTTTAGCTTTATTTAAAAAACCAGGCGGAGACGTCTTTAAAAATTTCTTAGAAAAAGAACTTTATGATTATGAACTTCAAGCCTTGCTTTTAGTTCAGGACATGAAAGCTTTGAAAAAAGGAATGGCCAAAGAACATCCTAATCTTAAAAAATTTTTGGACACCGTCGCTGATGAAGAACTTTATGAAGGGCTTCGTGATTTCGGCGGGCACGACATTATTCAAATCGCTGAAGCGATGCTGAAATCCAAAGAATCAAAACGCCAACCAACAATTATTATTGTGCATACTCTAAAAGGTTGGGGCTTAAAAATGGCTGCTCAACCAGGGAACCATTCAGCACTTAATCATTCTGAAGAAATGGATGAAATGAAAGCTAAGCAAGGTATCAAAGGTGATGCCTTGTTTGCTGGCTTTGACGTAAAAACCGCTGAAGGTAAATATTTAAAAGAACGTGGCGAAAAATTACACCAAGATATCAAAGCGCAAAATGCTTTAAAAGAAAAAAATAAAAAGTTTTTCCTCAGTCAATTCGCTGCTGCTGGTGGAATTCCTGATCGTTTAGATATCAATACAAAAATGACTAGTTACCCGCACACACAATGGATGTTGGGTCAACTAACAGCAAAGTTAACACGTATCGCAAATGCAGATATTTCTAAATTAACTGAATTTGAAAAACGTTGGAAACTAGCTGGTGAATTATTTATGACCATGGCGCCGGACGTAGGAACATCAACAAATTTAAATCCAGCAATGGATGGTAAAATTTTTGGCGCACCCATCGTGACTGATATTGAAACTGATTTAGGTGTTAAAGATACAAAATTACCTGATCTAGTCCCGGGTGAAGAAGTTTCAGATCGTTTTTTACGTTTTGAAATCGCTGAAGGTAACGTGATGTCTTGCGTGGGATCATTCGGTCGCGTGAAGGACACACTAGGCATACCGGTGATGCCGCTAATGACTATTTATGATTTCTTTATTAAGCGTGCACTTGATCAGTACTTTTATAATTTATATTGGAAATCAAGTTTCATTTGTGTTGGAACTCCATCAGGTGTGACATTGTCACCAGAAGGCGCACAGCACGGATGGAAATCAGATTTCCAAATCCCAAATCAAATCACATGGGAACCGTTTTTCTGTATCGAACTTGATTGGATTTTATGTGACGCCTTTAAACGCCACTTGTTGAACGATAACGTTGGTCGCAACGGCACATTACTTCGTCTTGTCACCCGCGGGGCCGAACAAAAAGACATGATGAAGTATTTAAATAAACAACTTCGTTTTAAAACGAATAACACAACAAAATTATCACGTGCTGAATTCCCGTTGGCTAGCGGCCAAAACGAAGAAGAAATCCCAGCTCAAAATGAAAGTGATATTTTAAATACGATTCGCGAAGAGGTTCTTAAAGGTGCCTACTATCTGATTAACTATCAAGGTTATGCAGGCTACGAACCTGGTGACAATGTTGTAAATATTTTTTCTATGGGTTCATTAACAACTGAAGCTATAAAGGCCTCTGAAGATTTATTATCACGTGGTATTTATGCCAATGTGGTTGTTGTAACATCGCCTGATTTATTATGTGGAATTTTAGGTCATGAAAATGATTACAATTATCTAAGACATGAATTAGGGATTACTTCTGATTTATTTTTAAATCGCCAAGGTGAAGTTGGATCAGCTGATTTAGTGATGGCTTCTGGTCGTCGTATTCCGATCGTCAGCGTGCATGATGGTGAAGCTGGTCTACTTGATAATTTAGGATCTATCGTAGGCGTAAGACATGAATCATGCGCTGTTAGAAAACATTCTAAATGTGGTAAGCCTTCTGAAATTTATCATATGCATGGTATTGATGCCGAAGCTGTTGTTGAAGCCTGTGGAAAAGTTTTATCAGAAACAGCCTTAGAGAAAGTGATTGTGACCCAAGCCGTCTATAGCGAGACTGCCAAAGCTGAAAGCCAGCAGTCTCGTCCCCACTGGACAGAACTATGGCCTTCAAAAACACAATCCAATAAACACTAAGCCTGATAAAAATTCACGGATAGGAATTTTATGAATCAAAACTTTCCAGATGATGGAGCGCTTATCAAAGCCACCGAAAGAAAATCAGACAAACTGATTTTCTTTGTCCATTTTTTTCAAGGTCATAAAAAAGCTTTAAAACGTCATGTCGAATTTGTGAATGAACTTGGCTATGATGCGTATATTTTTAATCTTAAAGATCGCGCCAAACAACACTCTTATATTCCCTATTCAACTGTTTCTAAAAAATTCGGAATGAAGCACGCATTAGCTGATCAAATTGAACATCATCTTGATTTGTTATCTGATTATAATGAAAAAATCATGTTTGCGTTTTCAAATGTTGCCGGCTGTGCGATGGAAACAATGGCTCGCCGTTTTAAAAATCACCCGCATGAAATTCAAGCTATGATCTGTGATAGTGGGCCTGGTGCTAAATTTATTTATTCTAGTTACAAACTTTTACAAGAACAGTTTGGCATGAAGTCTTTACCTTTACGTATTATTAGCACACCAGTGATCGCATTAGGCTGGAGCAAAGAACTGCATAAGGACTTACATGAACATCTCAAGCAATTTCCAGAAAATTTCCCACTGTTAAGCATTCGTGGATGGCGTGATAAAATGATTTCACCGTCTCATATTGATGATGTGTTTGAACCACATCAAAATATCAATTGGAAAAAATTATCACTTCCAGAAGCTGGTCATCTTAATGGTTTGCGGGATTTCCCTAGCGAATACAAACCAGCATTAGCTGATTTTTTACAATCAATTAAATGAAAATAATTTTAATTATTTTTTTATTTTCAACCTCACTGCTTCATGCAGAAGATGTACTTCCTAAAAAATCAGAACTTGATTTAGGCGTTGGTTACGGAACCGGATCAGTCCCGCATTACCCAGCTTCAAACCAAAATCAGAATGAAAGTTTATTTTTACCTATCATCATGTACAGAGGTGACATACTAAAATCAGACCGTGAAGAAGGCACCCGTATTGAATTATTTAAATCTTTAGAACTGGATATTAATCTTAGTTTCGGGGCAACTTTTAATAATGACAGTTCTGAAAATGAAGCCCGCAAAGACATGCCGAATCTAAATTACACTCTTGAAACTGGCCCCGCACTTAATTTTAAACTTTGGTCAGTCCCAGATTACGGTTTTTTACGATTACAAATTCCAATCCGATTAACATTTGAAACAAATTTTAAAAAAATAAGTTTTTTGGGATTAGTTTTTGAACCCGAATTACGATTTCAAAAAAGCCATTTTTTAATGTCCAATCTTCGGTCGTCGACTTCGGTAGCGTCAGAATTTTTTAGTCAGCGTGTGGCTAATTATTTTTATGAAGTTGAACCACAATATGCAACGACTGAGCGGCCAACTTACACTGGCCGTGAAGGTCTTAGTGCATTTAAACTTTCACAAAGTTTTATGTATCAGTATAAACGTTTTAATTTTATTGTCGGCACAGCTTATAGTAATTTTTCCTATTCTGCGAATAAGAACAGCCCTCTTTTTAGAAGTGTGCATAATCAGTCGTATTTTGTAGCCGTGGCATGGCTGTTTTATAAATCAGAATCTATTGATTAGGGTGTTTTGGTATAAGATTCTGTTGTCGTCAAAAAAACCTCTGGATTTTATCGCAGAGGTTTTTTGATGATTCAGACTTTAGGAATCAAGTGGTTTTATATAGTCCGCCTCTATCTAGAGCTAGGGAATGAAAGCGTTGTCGCTTGATTCACTCCTGACGTATTTGTTTTAATTATACTTACGATATACTTTCTTTCAGGGTAACAATTAATTTCATTGGCTTTACACTTTATAAATCCATCACGACGTATACTCAAATGTTTGATATCAGAATTTTTATTCATCAAATCGCCAATTTGCTTAGCTGCTTCAGCATCTGTTAATTGGTAAGCGATGGTAGCAGATTCTGCAACAATGAGTTGATTTGAACCATCATAGGCAAGTCCATTATAATTTTTTTCAGCAATAAAATCGATATTGACACTTTTATTAAAAACATACTTTGTATGTGGATCAAAAATTTCTCGCTCTGCATTGATTGCATAAGCTCCTGATAGGTGAGTTATTTCATAAACTTCTTGAACTATTGCGTCCATTTTAGATGCTGCAAAAGCTGTCGAAGATATTAACAACAAGCTCATAATTGTGATCATTTTTTTCATAGGGACTCCTTATATTGTTTTAAACTAAAATACTTCGTTCATTTATTTATAATGCAGTTTTATACTAATTATTTTTTTGAATATTTTGAATAAACTACCGATCAAAACCCAATCTTCTTAAAGCTGATCTGTTAAGTTGGCACGACGGCATTTAATTCAGATCTAGCATATGCGTTATACCCCAATAATCGCACATGTCTTCAATCCCTCGCCCCCTTCGTGCTCCGCATTGTACCGCTGATTACAAAATATCGCTTTACAAAA
>JAYSQO010000034.1:0-33232 GCA_043721535.1 Bdellovibrio sp.
AACTTATAATTTTTCATTCACACAAACTGACCCTGCTGGCAATACTTCAAGTGCAACAGCCCAACAATGGGTTAGAGATTCATCAATTCCGACATCACCTGTTGTCACATCACCTACGACTTCACCCTACACTTCGAACGGAAGTAGTTTAATCATCAATGGAACTTGCGTGTCTGGTTACACTGTCGAAATCAGTGGTGATGCAACAAACACAACAACATGCAATTCAAATGCATTCAGCTTTACTACTAACGCTTCATCAGATGCAACTTACAATTTTAATATAGTGCAAAAAAATCTTTCTGGTATTTATTCTGCTGCAACAACAATTACTTGGATCAGAGACACTGTTGCACCAAGTACGCCAACAATAAGTTTACCAACTACTAATCCTTATTACTCGAATGGAAATTTGATCACAATGACTGGCGCTTGCGAAAATTTAGCCAGCGTTCATATTTCTGGAGCTGCTTCAGCGACGATCACATGCAGTTCAAACAGCTATTCAGTCAGCTTAAGCAAATCATCTGATGGTAATTATAGTTACAGTGTCATGCAAACGGATGTCGCTGGTAACAACTCAAATTCAAACACACAGACTTGGATTAGAGATACGTTAGCTCCGGCCACAGTCACATTAACTAATCCAAGCTCAAATCCTTTTGTCTCAGGTGATACGAATTTAAGCCTCAGTGGAAGCTGCGAAACTTATGGCCAAACTGTCACACTTTCAAGTGCTTCAGGGACATCAACAGCAACGTGTTCTCCCGTTAATACCTATAATTTTTCAATCAGTAAAAGTACAGATGGAACTTACAACTATACAATCACACAAACTGATTTTGCAGGAAACACATCATCTGCTTATTACTTTCAGTGGACACGGGATACTTCGATTCCATTCACACCTATGATTTCAGTGCCATCTGCTTCTGTTTTTTACTCAAATGCAAATACAGTCACAATCACAGCGTCATGTGATTCAAGTCTAACACCATCAGTCGCTGTAGTTAATTTATCTGGAGATGTTATTGCTGGTGAAGTTACAAGCCCTGCCGGAAGCTTAAGTCAAAATTGCACAAGCAGCCCTGTTACATTTGTTGTACAAAAAACCATTGATGGAAATTTTAATTTTTATGTCAATCAAGATAATCCTAATGCGGCCACAACATCTGCTAATTCATCCGTTCAATGGGTCAGAGACACTGTTGCACCAAGCGCACCGATCATCACAAACCCTTCGGCAAGTCCATTTACAGCTCCAGGAAATTTAACACTGGCTGGTAACTGCGAGACAAATTCAACCTTAAACCTAACAGGCAGTGATGCCCAATCACAAACTTGTAGTCCTACTGGGACCTACAGCTTTGCAATAATAAAATCTTTAGATGCCACATATGATTTTAATTTAAGCCAAACAGATCTGGCCGGAAACTTGTCAACTACAACTTCACAACAATGGATCCGTGATAGCAATTCAGTACCACCACCCACAATCACATCGCCAGCGACAACGCCTTATAAATCAAATTCGACAACTCTGACAATGACTGGCGTATGCAACACAGGTTATCTTGTCACTTTAGGTGGATCTGGTGTTACAGCTTCAGATGTGACTTCGCCAGCGAATTCACTGACACAAATATGCAGCGGAGGCCTTTACAGTTACAGTCTTTTAAAAACAGTTGATGGAACTTACGCTTTGACTTTAAAGCAAACTTTTAATGCGATTGATTCGTCTTTAACAAATTTTTCGTGGATTCTAGATACAACTCCGCCGACAACGACAATAACGTCTGCACCAAGCGCTACCAATTTAACGATTACTGCGACATTTTCTTTTTCTGCCAATGAATCAGGTTCAACATTTCAATGTAAAACTGATTCTGGATCATACAGTTCGTGCACATCACCAAAAATTTACACAGGTTTAACTAATGGCAATCACACTTTTTATGTGATTGCTACAGATACCGCTGGCAACATCAGCACAGAACAAGCCTACGCATGGACCCAAGCCGCTTATAATGCCATTGCACTTTATCATTTAAATAGTACAGGACCTACGATTGACAGTAGCAGTTACACACAAGCGGCTGGCTACAACAATACTTTAACGGCATCAGGAACCCCTTCCAACGATGCGACTGGCGTTTACCCGTCTGGTTCAGCTTCAAGCCGTAGTTTTGGTACAGGTATTAATTATTTTTCAACTGATAACAACACACAAGATCTTGGCAATAGCACTATGACTATCGAAGGTTTTGTGAAACTTTCTGCAACAATTGGAACAACTGGAAATTACTACACGTTAATATCTAAAACAGGAAGTGCTTCACCAGATTACGGATGGGAACTTCGTTTAAAAAAAGCAACAAATTCAAAATATGCTCTTGATTTTGTGGGTAGTTTAACAGGCACTGCGGCTGGAACAACAGTTTCATCAACTAATTTTAGCTTAAGCGCGGGAACATGGTATTACTTTGCCGCTACATGGAACAAAGGCACAGTTAATTTTTACCTCGGAACTACAGCAACAAGCCGTGGTTCAAAAACCATAGGCACAGTGGGCTCTGCCATTCTAGCCACAACAGCTGCACCACTTAGGCTAGGTTCCAATGCGACATCAGGTTCTGGCGCCTCTTTATGGTTGGCAGGATCGTTAGATGAAGTCAGGTTTTCACAAGTTGTCAGAACGGTTAGCAAACCAACAACTGAGTACACAGCGGATTAATTTAAGCGGCTTTTGCTTTTATTGTAACAGATACATTCAGCGCTAAAGCAATTTTACATAAGAAGTCTAAACTGATCTCGCTGATTTGACCTGATTCCATTCGCGCTATCGCTGGCTGCTGGGTTAATATCATTTTAGCTAAGCTTGATTGTGATATTCCCCTATTCATTCGAGCTTTTTTTAATTTTTCAATGATAGCTTTTTTTTGTCTGATCAGTTCGATCTCAAATAAACTTAATCGAAGATCTTTACCAAAATCAGTCGAGTTTTTATATTTTATATGTGATTTCATATATTCCCTAATCTTAACTGTATTAAATCCATTGTTCTTTTTTCGATCTTCTGTTTCTTTTTTTGCATGGCATGTATAATGTAAATATCTAATATCGGTTTTATTACGTAAAAAATTCTAAATTCACCTGACCAGTTTTAAGAGCTCTTTATGAGCTTGCTTAATGACAACAAGACTCATAACGAAACCATTATATAACGGTTTTGGTATATTGTCAAATAACTTTGTTTTGTAATTTTAAAATGCATTTAAAAAGGATCTGCAATACACTTGCTGACCTGATTTTAGCTTTTATTCAGCTTGGTGAAAATGAGCAGACGGTTTTCGGATCCTATCCCAATCCCCGTAACATCAGCTGCCAATATAATGTTGGCAGTAAATCTTTTTTCAAATGCCAGTAACTGCGGCGTGGGATGGTTGGATCTAACGGAAACGTCGGCATCAGTTTCCCGTCGTAACCAAATTCTGCTAACATCACTTTTCCGATTTCAGTCACTAACGGGCATGATGAATAACCATCGTAGTGCATGATCGGTTTTTTGCCACTCATGACCGATAATAAATTTTCTGCGACGACGGGGTATTGTTTTCTAACAGCAGCCCCAGTTTTAGAATTAGGAACACCGGTGACATCACCTAAACCAAAAATATTTGGATATGTTAAATGTTGAAGTGTAAATTTATCGACAGCTAACCAGCCTTTTTGATCGCCTTCAGCGACAGCTAAACCACTATCAGTAATAAATGAATGCGCTGACATCGTTGGCACGATATGAAGTAAATCATACTTAATTGATTTACGACTGACTTGTCCTTCGGTGTTAATCACATCAAAATGGGCAATCTTTTGATGCGCATCAACTGCAGCTATTTTATGTGAAAATAATGGCTCAATATTTCTTTCTTTAACAATCAAATCAAGGGCTTTAGAAAAAGAAGGAACCCCAAACATGACTTTACCAGCCGTTGCAAATTGAACTTGTGATTTATGCCTTACGCCATTATTTCGAAAAATATTTTCAGCCAAGTACATGATCTTTTGCGGAGCCCCTGCGCACTTGATCGGTACAGGTGGCATCACAAATAAAGCAACTCCACCTTGAAAATTTTTAATCATCTGAAAAGTTTGATCAACTTGGTCATATTCGTAAATTGTACAAAGGCCATTCTTGCCAAGGTTTCCACTAACGCCATCAATTTTATCCCAATTTAGCTTTAACCCCGTGGCCACAATTAAATAATCATAGCTGATGCTGTGATCATGACTTAACTGAACTTTATTATTTTTTGGATCAATACTAAGGACAGATTCTTTGATCCATGTGACATGATCAGGAATAAGATCTTTTTGTTTTCGTTCCGTACTTTCTTTGGTGGCTAAACCTGCACCGACCAGTGTCCATAGCGGTTGATAGTAATGATTTTCTGAGGGGTCAACAATCGCGATGGACCGAGCAGGTAATAAACGATTTAATTTGGCTGCGACTGAAATCCCTGCAGATCCCGCACCTAAAATAACAACTTTATAGTTTGAATGCGCCATCAAAACCTACCTTTGAAGTTTACATTTTTGCCATTTGATCAACCAAAATAATTGTACCCATAATCAAGACAAAATAGCCAAAACCTTTTTTTAAATGTTTTTCAGCTATTTTTTTTGAATAATAAGAACCAATTATAAGCCCAACAAGTGCAGCACTTAAGACATAGAGTATTATTAGCCAATTGACGTGCAAGCCCTGATACATTGAAAGACCAAAACCAAAAAGTGAATTCAAAGAAATAATTGTTAGTGACGTGCCAATCGCTGAACGCATAGTAAGCCCTAAAAGATTAACTAACGCCGGAACAATTAAAAAACCGCCACCAGCACCAACAAACCCCGTCACAGAACCCACAAAAAAACCTTGTGTCGTGATTTTTAGATTATTGGAATTCTGTTCTAATTTACTTTGACCTTTAATCATCGCAAAACTGGCGATAACCATAAGAACAGCAAAAACAATCATTATCAAAAGATTTTTCGTTAAATAAAAATTTTGTATTGAAATAATATTTTCAGGAATCAGGGGGAGAACAATCATTTTCATGGTGTACACGCCAATAAAACTAGGCACTGCGAATCGTAACGCTATTTTTAGATCAACATCATTTTTTTTGTAAGCTAAAAAACTTCCAACAAGCGCTGTAGCCCCGACAATAAATAACGAATATGAAGTCGCTATTAAAGGATTGATACTAAACAAGTAAACCAGAATTGGAACAGTTAATATTGAACCCCCACCGCCAATTAAGCCTAATGAAAGTCCCATCATAATAGCTGCAACATAACCTAACAGCTCCATAAGAGTTCCTGACTACTTTCGCAGTTTTAAAAATTTGTCGACAAATCTAAATAAAAACATGCCGGCAATCATACTGAGGACAAAAATAAATGGTCGTGATTCAAAACTAGCTAAAGATGTAATCGCAGGCCCCGGACAAAAACCACCAAGCCCCCATCCTGCGCCAAACATCATTGAACCTACGATCAATGCCGGAGTAATTTCTTTTTTATTTGGTATGTCCCACTGTGTAGAAAACAAGGGTGACTTTCTTTTTGTAGCTAACTTGAAGAGGACAAAATGCACTGCTATCGCGCCAGCCATAACAAAAATCAGCGAAGGATCCCAGTTGCCGAATACATCTAAGAATCCAATGACTTTTGCAGGTTGAGTCATACCTGAAACACCAAGGCCAATAGCAAAAATAAATCCTACACTAAATGATACAATTGAGTTTTTAAATGACATATACGACCACCACTCCTGCAATAATAAAAGTTATTGTTGCAAGTATTGATCGCATAGATAATCGACTGATTCCGCAAACTCCGTGGCCACTTGTGCAACCACTTCCCATGATTGTGCCAAAACCAACTAACAAACCGGCGATCACAGTCGTTAAGGTTTCGGTTGGTAATTCATTTAAAAATACATCAGGCTTTACCGTTTTTATAACCAGACCTCCTGTGAATAAACCCAGTACAAACAAAATCCGCCACAACGTATCACCTTTAGTTTGCGGCAATGTGCCGCTAATGATTCCACTAATTCCAGTCACACGACCATTTAATAAAAGCATCAGCGATACAGCTATGCCGATAATTATCCCACCAAGGCCCGCATTAACCCAATCTTGATTCATATTAGTTTCTAACCACCGGTTGTTTTTTTTCATTCCAGCGGATCATTCCACCAACCATATTGGCCGCAAACTTAAAGCCAAGTCTTAAACTATCTGCTGTAGCCTGACCTGATCTGCCACCGCTACGACAAACAAAAACTATTTCTTCACTGCGATCTGCTTTTTCTAAAAATTGATTGAGTTCTTCACCTAAAGTCACTAATTCAGCGCCAGCAATATGGCCCAATTCTCCGTTGAATTCATCGGGTCTTCGGACATCAATTAAACGCAGTTTTTTAGTGGTCACTGCCGGCATATTTGCAAAAATATCTTCGACAAACACTTCTGGAATTCCATCCACCACTTGCGGGCGAATAGCTCTTGAATCTTTAACCATGCCACAGGCCATATTGGCAGGGACTGCTTCGTGAATTTTTTTAGGATTGGCTAATTTAAGATCTGACATAATTTGAATAAACTCCTGTTTTGTTTTCGCAAGACCTAGTCTTGGGTTATATTTTTTTTCTTGTTCGATCGAACTTGATGTATGCCCACGGTAATCATGGGCTGGGTAAATAATTGTATCATCCGGTAATTTAAAAAGTTTTTCTTGAACACTTTGAAATAATTTTTCAGATGACCCTTGTTGAAAATCAGTTCTTCCACAGCCGCGAATCAATAATGCATCACCCGTAAAAATCATATTTTCAAAAACATAGGTCATACACGTGTTTGTGTGGCCTGGTGTAGCGATAGCTTTAATTTTTTTATTACCCAATTTTAATTCTTGATTATCAGTTAGCGGAATATCCACACAATCAACAAGAGCATCCGCACTGACAGCCGTTTTAGCTTTTGTTCTTTTGCGTATTTCACTGGCTGCCGTGATATGGTCAGCATGAATATGAGTATCTAGAACGTAGATCAAATTTAACCCGAGCTCTTGAATAAGTTTTAAATCACGATCAACCGTTTCAATCACAGGATCAATGATGGCGGCCTCTTTAGTATTTTGATCAGCAATAATGTAGGTGTAAGTTGAAGACTCAGCTTCAAAAAGTTGATGAAAAATAATGTCACTTTTTATAGACAATTTCATAGATAATCAATCCCCTATCAAAAGCCTATCAAAGCATGATTAAAGGGGATTGAAAATAAAAATCTATTTCTGGTAAACTAAAGTTGAATTTTCATCAAGAACTTGGCTGACTGGGGTAATAATAAGCTCTTCAGGGTCAAATTCACGCCCTGTATCAGTGTAGCGCTTTTTAATGAGCGCTTGCGCGTAAGGCCCATCTAGACGCATATCTTTCATTTTTTGAATACGTCCATAATTAAAACCAGTGACTTCTTTAAAAACGAGATATGTTAGTTCACTGCAATAAATTCTATTTTGATCAAATTCAAAATAAATATCGTAGGGTTTATTATATTTTGGCAAAGCCGTATAAAGTGATTTAAGCATTGTCTTACGATCGAAATGTTTAAAACGCATAATTTTATGTGATTTATTTTTACTGCGTGCAATAAAATCAGCAATCGGTGTCATTTTCAATGGCCCAATCGCTTCGGCCACAACCCATTTTGACTTATTTTTAACGATAATCCCGACATGAGTCCAGACAGACTGTGTAGCTTCGCGTAAAGCCGCTGCTTGCGTTGTTTGGCTTTGAATAAATATAATGTCACCCTCAACATAAGGAACTGCTGCAGGTGTGCTAGATGAATCGTCAGGTGGCAGTGGCCCCTGCGACATTGCTGACGCAGTCTGAATATTCAGTGTTGCGAATAAAGCTATAAATAAAATTGTTTGTATTATTTTTTTCATCATAGACATCTTTTCGGAAAATGATTCACAATCATTTAATGTGAAAAAGACTGTCTATGAACTATCCAGTTTACTGTGAAAACCCCGCCCCTACGGGACTTTAGCCGTGGCTCTCATGAAGGCGTAGAAAAAAACAGAATTTTTTTCTTTTTTAACTTTTTCGACTTCTTGTTTCATTTTTTGAATATCGCTTGTTGTGACTCTTTTTTCTTTCAGTAAAGTTTTTTCAGCGCTTAATAAAATCTGAAAGAAATATTCAGTGAAGGCTTCTTTTTTTTCGGGTTCGCGTGAATCAAAATGAAAAGGACGAATTTCTGTTTGAATATCCACAAAGCCAGCTTCTTGTAGTAGATTTCCTAATTGAGCGCCGATAAACGGATGACCCTTCATCGCCCACTGACAATCATTAAATTCAAACCAATATTTTAAATAGGCCGGACTATACGGATGCATAAATAAAGTTTGATTGAAAACTTCAGAAATATAAATCTTTCCGCCCTTTTTAACTTGCTTACGAATTTGTTTTAACACATCAACTGGCTTTGGCACATGTTCTAAAAACCAACAGACAAATGCTGAATCATATTGTCCAGCATCGGTCATAGATAATTTCTGGGCATCTTGTTGAAAAAGCCTAACTTTTTTAGATTTAATTTCATCTTTTAAAATGATCCGAGCTGTGTCTAGCTGTTCAGATGATAAATCAACACCATCAATTTTTAAATCTGGGAATCGTCTGGTTAATATTTTTGTTTGCGCGCCAACACCACAACCGACTTCTAAAAGTCTTTTATTATATTCTAAATCAATCCCTGCCTACACGTAAGGTTCAAGAAATCGGGCCTGATGGATTAAACGGTCTTGTTCTTTTTCAGTGTAGCCATGTAAATAGTTTTGTTTAGATTTTGATTTTTTCATAATTTAGAGACTAACACGAATAAATATATAACCAATACTAGACCACATGGCCTCGACCTTAGTTAAATCTCATTGAATAACAAAGACTTTAAATCAGAATAAATTTACAATGAAGATCATATTTAGAATTATGCTAAAAGCTAAAAGGGGTCTTCATGTCACGAATTTTAATAAGTCTTATGATCACACTATTTTCATTTTCAACATTTGCCGACGAAAGCGTTAAGGCCTTAGAACAAAAAACTAAAATTGTTAAAGATCATACTGCTAAAATCAGCCCTGAATTAAAGAAAGCTGAAAAACAACTAACTGCCGCTGAAGAATCAGTGAATTTAGCAAAAGCTGAATTAGATAAAGCACGTGAAGCACACACTAAAAAAGCAGGTGGTGTTGGTATTGGCAAATACAAAATATTTGAAGGTGAAGGCACTACTGAATCAAAGAAAAATGTTGAAGCTGCTGAGAAAAAATTTAAATTAGCACAAGAAAAAGTTGATGCACTTGAGCCTAAAGTTGAAAAACTTCGTGAAGCAAAAGCTGATTTAGTGACTGAATTAAAAACGACAAATAAAGATATGGCTTCAGCAAACAATGCTTTTGTTGCTGCACTTGAAGCTGGAAACGTGACTGAAGACTTTAATGTGTTAAAACTTAAAATGGGTAACACTGAATCAGCATTAGATCGTATGAATTCACAATATGATAAAGCCATCTTAGGCGCATATCTTAAAGATAAAATTGGATTATTGTTAAATTCACAACTTATTTGCCAAGCACGTAGCCGATGTGATGTTAAAAATCCTGTAGAGATTAAAAATGAAGATGTTCAGAATGTTCTTTTCCCTGGATCTAACAGCTCAACTCGTGAAAAAAGCTACTACGAAAAGATCAACGGTAAACCAGCTGATTCGAAATCATCAAATTAATTAGGCCCTAAAAAATTTTTAAGCCTGAGTTCTAAACTTGGGCTTAATCCCACCGTCATCCAGTGAATATTTTTATTTTCATCAACAAGAAATACAGTTGGTGTCCCATTCACTTCGTAAAGACTTGCTAAAGCCCCGTCGATATCAATAGCCACTGGAAATGTGTATTTTTTCTCAGTGACATGGCCTTGTACAGTTTCACGACTTTCTCCTATTGATATAGCTAGAATTGAATTCTTATCGATTTTATTTTGATCAACTAGGCTTTGAATACGTCCTAATTCAACGCTGCAGGGCCCGCACCAAGTGGCCCAGAACACCAGCACTTGCTTCTTCGCTGCTGGAACAGTTTCAACCTGACCTGACAGATGCACAACCTGACCGACTGGTAGAACTTCGCCGTGTCTTTGATACATTTTAAAAATATCAGGAATTTTTAAAAGTAAAAATGCCACCACTAAAACAGTGATGGCATGATGATAATTATTTTTTAAAAATTTAAGAATCCTATTCACAGATATAAGCACCGACAACGACATCACCAGATGCATCGACATGATCGTATGCCGATGTCACTGATCCACAAAGACCTTGGCTTGGGATATCAATACCTACTTTATGACCATCTGCTAACCATTTCTCTAGTTGCGCAGTGATAGCGACTCCGTTTGGTCCAGACATCGTTTCATAGCGACAAGATTTTGTAACCACTGGCACTGGCGACCAAGGGTTATTTATACTTTCTAACATACATGATTTAAGTTGATTTCTGTAAACGTTACCATTTTTATAAACTAACGGTACACCCGCATCCCAAGGTGTAGTGATACTTTGATAGTATTGTGGAGCATATAAATCATTATTTGAAACAGCTTCGTTGTTACAATACATTTGACGAACTTCCTGACCGTTGAAACCGAAATGAGTTTCAAAGTTGTTTGATTCGGGTGGAACCATAAAGTACTTACTGAATAATTTGATTCTTAATGAATTATCATTTGGATCTTGTAATCCAGCTAATGTTTTAGCTTGAGACTTGGAAACTTTTGAATCTGGGTAAGCAACATCAGTACAACTGCTAATTTTAGCAATGATTTGTTCGCGAGACGGCGCTTTGTAACCAATTGGATCCCATTTATTAGGAACTTGGCAGGCCATGGTCATAATATCTAAAAGACGTTTCGCTTTAACTCCTAATAAAGGTTCTGGATTTGAAACGACTGGAACCTGACATTTTAAACATGATGTAACTGATGTTGAACTATCAGCGGCACACAGTCCCGATGTCTTTTGATATTGTGGCAACACAACAACCGGCGGAGCTGGTGGCACGTCTATAATAGGAAAGTCTTCAACGATATCTGGTGCATCTACAGGGATTTCTATGGCCTGTTCTGATTGTGTCGACTTAAGCGCTGCTACATCAGTAAACTTCATTTTACTACACGAACTAAAAAAACCAACACAACTGACTAGTGCTGTTATCATTAAATTGTTGAATAATTGTGTTTTCATAAAAATAGCCTCCAGATCTAAGTAGAGGCAAGACTTAGGCCAAGTCCAAAAGTTGGTCAGTGCAATTTTTTTTTACATGGTAAGTCTTTGATATCTTTTTATTTATTCATTTTGAAACACATGACCAAAAGTTTATTTTATTGATCAATAAAAAATCATGTCATTTTTTTGATCAATAAAATTTAAATTTATTTTTGATTTTTATTCGATTTCAAAATGAATACTTTGGCAGACTATGCATAAATAGATAAAACTTAAACACTTAAATGAAGATTAGATATTTTTAATCAATTTCAAACTATATAAAAAAGAGACAACTGAAAGAAAATGCTTTTATATTTTACAGGACCTACTGAATAAAGTCCTTAACGAAGTCATTCGCTGGCTGATTTCTGATCTCTTCAGGCGTGCCCATCTGCTGAATGACTCCCTGATTCATAACCAGTATGCGGTCACTCATTTGAAAAGCTTCAACTTGGTCATGGGTCACATAGACCATCGTTAATTTAAAATCTTTTTGTATTTGGCGAATATCACGTCGCATTTTTTCACGTAATTTTACATCTAAATTAGAAAGGGGTTCGTCTAATAATAAAATTCTAGGTTTCATCACTAATCCGCGGGCTAAAGCCACCCTTTGCTGCTGCCCTCCTGATAGTTCATGAGGCCTACGCTTTTCTAAACCGTCAAGTTCAACAATTTTTAGTATTTTTTGAACTTCGTCTTGAATAAGATCTTTATTCAATTTTCTTAGTTTTAAAGGATAAGCTACATTTTCAAAAACAGACATATGTGGCCACACTGCATAGGATTGAAACACCATGCCGACGTTTCTTTTTTCTGGGGCCAAATATTTATTGTTTTCTGGATCAGAAACAATATCTTGATCAAAAAGAATCTGACCTTCTGTATTTTCCTCTAATCCTGCGATCATTCTTAAAGTTGTTGTCTTACCGCAGCCTGATGGCCCTAAAAAACTGACAAATTCTGAATTATTAATTTTAAAGTTTAAATCTTTAACTGCCCAAGAGGGACCTACCTTTTCAGTTGTTGAATTTTTATTTAAAAAACTTTTTCCGACATTTTTAAAAAGAACTTCACTCATAAACCATATCTCCCTTGAGAAACTTTTTTTAAACTGAAATTCAGTAGTAAAATCAGAGCAACGACTAAAACAGATAATACAGCCGCCCCGCCGCCACCAATGTCTGAATATTCTTGAAACTGAAATATCAACGGACCCAGCGTTTCTAAACCCGGCCCAGTTAATAACACTGTCATCGTTAATTCTGAAACAACAGGCATAAAAATTAAAAACAGCGAAGCTACCAAGGACGATTTTAGCAGTGGCCAATAAATAGTGATCATCACTTGCCACCAATTAGCTCCAGAAATACGTGCGGCTTCTTCTAGGGATACATTGATCTGTTGATAACCATCACCTACTGTTTTTACGCCAAGACTCATATATTTAATAATGTAAGCAATCAGAATAATCCAAAGTGTGTTGTATGGTGATGGCCCGAAGCCAAAATACCCACGGCTAAATGATAAAATCACAGCTAATGAAACCACAGTGCCAGGTATAGTGAAAGGAACACTCATCAAGACACTTGCGATATTGCGACCAATCCATTTCGTTCTGTAAACAAAGTAATTAAAAAAGAAAGCAAACACAGTACTGATCACAGCAGCACATGAACCTAAAAATAACGACTGCAGAATCGCACGACCCGTTTCATCAGTTTCAAATAAAACTCTTTTAAAATTTATTAAACTCAGTTCACTAAAATTCCATGATCCTTGAATCGGGCTTAATGCTGACAAAAGTAAAGCGGCTATGGGTAAAATAAAAATAACAAATAAAATACACATTAAAATAGCTAATAGTGGGGTATTCCAATGACAAAGTTTGGTGTAACTTCTTTGTGATGATTTACCGCCCACTGTATTTATTTTATTTCGGCTCATGATTAATTGATTCACATAAAGAACAATCAGCGACAGCATTGCTAAAATCACTGATGTGGCTATCGCTAGCTGTAAACCCTCTGCCGTGCCCAGTCTTTGAAAGTTAAATATTTGTGTCGTCATTAAATAAATGCGTGCTGGTCCACCGATTAAGGCTGGCACACCAAAGCTAGCTGCCGTGGCTAAGCTTGATAAAACAAAACCTGTGATTAACGCTGGCTTTAACAACGGTAAAACAATATGTCTGAAGACCTGCAACGGTTTTGCACCAGATAATTTGGCAGCCTCTTCCAGTGACGAATCTAAATTGTCCATAACTGACAATGCTGTAAGTAAAACGAAGGTAAATAAAAAACTGACTTCAACAAAAATAAGCCCTGAAAAACTATATATATTTAAGTTCAGTTTAAACCATTGGTTTAATATTCCGCTGCTGGGGTTTGCTAAAATAATCCAGCCTATAGCACCGACAAATGGTGGAATCGCATAGGGTAAGCAAAACCACGATCGTAATGTGCTTTTATATTTTAAATCAGTTCGGGTTAGTATCCATGCTAAAGGCAAACCCAAAATAGTGCATAGAATTCCTACAGATATGGCAACTATAAAAGTGTTTTCAATCGCTTTAAGAGTATTTGCATGTAGCCAAACTTTTTCAAAGCTAGCTAAATCTGGAATTGAAAACAAATACACAAACGGAGCCAGAAAAAAACCAATTACAATTGCAAATAAAAATATGTAAATGATTTTCTTCACTAAAATACAATCTTAGAAAATTTATTTTTGATTTCTTCACGGTTTTTTAATGTTTCACTAACAAATTCACTAGACCATGGCATTGCCTTTGATGAAATCAAACTAAACTTCGGCAATATCGTTGGTATTTTCAAAGCTGCACTGTCTTTTCGAGAATTTAATAAGACAGCTGGGTACATAAATGAATCCGCCATGATCGTTTGACTTTGGTTTTCAAAAAACCAATCTGCCACTTTTTGATGAATATCTTGATTCGCTGCTTTTTTAACAATGGCTAAAACATTTGACTGTAAAATGACCCCATCACTAGGAATCATGTATTTAATTCTTGAATCTGTTTCAGCTAATCGTAAAATATTTTCAAGAAGAACTATACCCACAGGTCGTTCTTTGCTTTGCAGTCTACGAATCACTCCTGAGTTTCCACCTTCAGCAATAAAATTATTCTGGCGTAAATCATTAAAATAATCCCAGCCGTATTTTTTAACCAAAAAGGCCACAGTTGTAAAATTAGTCCCTGAAGCTAATGGGCTACCTGAGGAAATTTTATCTTTCCATTTTTTTTGACGTAAATCAGAAAAAGCGTTTGGGGCATCGGCTTCAGAAATAACATCAGAATTGTAAGCTATAACCATCACCGGAAAACTCAACGTCGTGTAAAAGCCATCACTATTTTTGTAGGCGTCAGTCACTTGATCAGTGTTTTTAGGTTTGTACGATAACAAACTTCCTTGGCGCGATAAATCTTCGTACCAAAAACGATCCGATGAAATCAAAAGATCAGCTTGAATTTTTCCTGTTAGCGATTCGGCTTGAACTTTAGCAGCTACTTCTTCAGAACCCGCTTGATAAAACTGAAACTTCACATGAGGAAAGTCTTTTTCAAGTAAAGGGGTCAATTTAGAAATTGTGTCTTTATAGAGAGAAGTGTAAATCCAAACAGTTGTTTTGTCTGATTTATTTGTGCAAGAAATAGATGATAAAAAAAAGATCGTTAATAATACTTTTAAAGCTGTCTTCATTTTAAATCCTTGATTGATTCGTTTGTTTTAAAATAATTTTCACGGGCTTTTAAAGCCGTATCTGGAAAGTCTGAAAAAACACCATCTACATTTAATTTAAAAAATTCATAATACTCTTTCATTGCATCTTTATTATAACTTTTATGCAAGTTTTTTTGATCATTTCGAAATGTATAGGGATGAACTTTTAAACCTAACGCCTGCGCCCTAGCCACTAAATCTGTTGCAGGCCCTAAATCACCCTTATCGTTTTCTGGCAGGATCAGTCTTTTGTAAGGGCCTATACCCGAAACTACAACAGCTATTTTTTTAAGCTCTTGATCACTTGTTAATTCGCCGTAAGTTGTCTTTATATTTTGCTTTTGAAAATCAAAAGGAATCTCCTGTTTTTCACCCAGTAAAAAAATTAAATTCACTTTGGTCATTTTTTTTAGTTCTTGTAAGTTCGATAATTCAAAAGACTGAATATATATTTTTGAGTCTTTGCTATTTAATTTATTTTTATTTAATAGTGTTACTAGTTTTTTTTCTAAAGGTAATTTAATCCCTTTAAAATATGTTGGATGTTTAGTTTCAATATAAAGTCCAATTTTTTTATTCAGCTCTTTTTCTTTCTTTTGAACAAAACTAATAATTTCTTCTAAAGTCACAATATCAAATTGTCCATTATATTTTTGGTCACGATAAGGTAGCCTTTCTTTGGCCTTCAGCATTTTAATTTCTTTTAAAGTCAGATCCTCAGTGAACCAGCCAGTCACTGTCACACCATCAATTGTTTTAGTCGTTTTTTTAGCCGGAAAGACTTCTGCCACATTTGTTGTTTCAGATATTTCGTTCTCATGTCTAGCAATCAAAACGTGATCTTTTGTACTGACTAAGTCAGGTTCAATAAAATCAGCACCCATCTCGATCGCTAGTAGATAAGATTCAAGGGTATGCTCTGGTCGATAACCACTTGCGCCACGATGCCCAATCACAATAGGCATTGCGTTAGCTTGCATGTAAAAAAAATTACATAAAATAAAAAAATAACGCAGATAATTTATGCCTGTTGTTAAAATCATTTTTTTCCTTTGAAATCATTTATTTAACCAAAGTCTAGCTGATATTTATTTTTTTTAGAATCATTTTTCCGCTCCTTGACAGAAAAAGAACAGTCACCATGTTTAAACTGGACAGAGAAATACACAGAGGAGGAACTTAAATCAGAATCGCCGCGTAGTGCTGCTCTTAAGGCCTCATTCGTTAAAAAAATGATGTCTTTAAAGGTATTGTAAAAATACAAACTGCAGCTGGGCCTTTTTTCGCGTCTGCAGCAAATTCAAGCCTTAAAGAGGTCAGTGAAAAAATCACAGGTCAATTACGACGTCGCATTCAAAAATGGAAAACTAAGAAAACGAAGGAGATTCATCATGAGAACATTAGCGCCATTTTTTAAAATAAATTTTGAACAACCGGATATACAACCAAATATTTGGATTGAAATTCAATAGAATCGTTCTTAAGTGTTAAAACTTTTGACAGCTCTGTAACCCCTACAGACCTGTCATTTTTTTCAGTTGAATGACTCTGAAAAATGATACTTTAAGCTTATGAAATTAGCGTTTTTCATTCTTTTTTTCAGTGTTAATTTACCAGCCCAATTACTGACTGATATTACAAACCCCAAGCTAAATACACCCTACAAATCTGGATCAGAATTTTGTCAAAATCTAGATGGTGAATTTCCGCTGTGGGTTCCTGTTCCTGCACATTATGAAATTAAAAAATCCGAAAAATCTTTAATCTATGCTTGGACTAAAAAACCATTTAATCACAAATTAAAAACTATGATTTTTGTTTCTGGCGGCCCAGGCAGCCACGAACATGAATCGTCTTTTGATTTAGCGGATTGGAATGTTGTTTTTTTTGATCAACGGGGCATTGCCTGTTCTAAACCACAAAATAAACAAATTTATTTAGATCGTTCATTTTATCGATCTGACTATACAGCAAAAGACATTTACGAAATTAGAAAAATTTTAAAAGTTGATCAGGTTTCAGTTTACGGAGTTTCTTACGGGACTATCCCTGCACATCTATATGGTTATTTTTACCCACAGAATACCCGTGCCGTGGTTTTAGAGGGTACAGTTTACCGCAGTGATGATTTGTTTTTTCAAAACTCAACAAGACAGTTTTACGCCGAAAAATATTTTAACGAATTACCAGAAAATATTCAAAATAAAGTCTCTGAATATTCTGCGCATACTAATTTAGAAAAAAATTGGTTCTCACGATTAGCTTCGATACTACTTTATTCCGATGATTCACAAAAATTATTAAATGAATTTTTAAATAATGTTTTTAGTGCTGATGAATCGACAACTTTAATATTACTTAAAAATTTTAGTGAACACCAGTCTATTTCTGAAACTGATTTTTCAGGTGCTGTTATGCAGGCCATGATTGGCTGCCAAGAAATGAGCATGAATAGATCTGTCCTTAGTTTTTATTCTAATTTAGAAAATGGACACCTGATCCCTGATAAAAAAAATCATTTTCAAGAACTTTATTGTAGGCCTTTAGGTTTCAATAATGCGGATCAAAATAAATCTTATTTTGCAGATGGGTTTAAGACCAAAGTATTCACTTCATATATTCAAGGTGAATCTGACGGGGCTACGCCTGCTGATTTAGCCCTTCTTCATTTTAAAAGAGCTGCACTGAATCATGCCCAATTTTTACTATCAGAAAATGGTGGGCATATTTCAACTTACAGCAGTTTAGCGTCAGGCTATGAATCTAAAGAATCTGTAAAATCAAAATCAGATTTTTTAAAGGTCTTATTAAACGGCAAAAGACTTAACCCTAATGAGTTAGGCCTTTTAAAAAAGGCGACAAAAAGAAACTGGATTTACAAAAGTAAATAAAAAAATAAGTCGATTATTACTGTACAGAATTATTAAACGCTGAAATATGTTCTGGCAATTCCGGGTAATCAATAAATGGATTACGGTTACCTTGATATTTCTCAATGATTTCATTTCTTTTTTTCTCTAATTCATCAACTGGGTCAATTTTATTCCACTCTTTAAGAGCCGCTTCTTCATCTGGTGATACTTGCATTTTATATCTTACAGCAAAATAAAAAATAGCACGGGCAACATTGCCACGGTGATTGACCGGTGGTTCATAAACGCTCACGTGGTTACCACCCGATTGTGGGCCAACACGATTACCAGGGCATCTTAAATTTTCTAGATCTTTACCAACGTAACCAAAACGTAGGTTCCCACGACGAGAGTTCATTTCTGAATCTGAAGGATATAAATGATGTAAATCTGATTTTTGCAAGTCTTTATCAAATTTTCCACCGAAACGACTTTGTGGCCAAGTGTGTTCTGTGTTTAAAATGTTTCCGTTACTTGGAATAAGATTTGGACCAATGTTTGGTTTTCCGCCGAAGTCAGCATCCGTAAAGTCTTTTTCACAGTAAACATCTTTAACAGTATATGTACCATCAGCTAATTGAGCTAAATGAATTTCGCCAAATAGATATAATCTAGCACGGTCGTAGCCTAATGATTTATGTTTTTCTTTAATAATTGAATGAAGACGATTTAGTAACTCTTGATCTTTGATTTGTCCTGATTGAACAGAAGATTCAAAGTCAGGCCCGTAGTACTCATTTTTTTCTGTCGAGTAAACATTAAGAGTAGTGAACAAAAAAGCAACGACTAATACCACTGAAAAATTGAATCGCATTGAATACCCCTCATGACGATAGTTTTATTTCAGAACCAGAATCTTTAATCTTTGTGTGGCCAACGTAACAACTGACTTTTGTTATTTCACCTTAAATATTAACCACATTAAATTTTATGCGAAGTGTTATTGTAATTAAAATGACCTCTCAGTCTCACACTTAAGTACATTAATTAAAAAAGGAATTTATGAATATTGGATCACGTTTAAAATTAGCATTTCTTCTGCTTGGTTTACTAACAATTATTAATTTTCAGGCATCAGCTCAAAAAGAAAACAAACTAGGCCCGATTAGTAGCCTTAATTTAGGCATCAGGTATTCATCAATCTATGAAAACAGAGGCGTTGTTCTTTATGATGGTTATCAAATAGATCCCGTCATAGGAGTATTTTTTTTCAATGATCGGTTAGAATTTTTAGGAGATTCAATCGGCTATCGTGATTTTATATATAGTGATCAAATCAGACTGCGTACCCGTTTACAAAGTATCACTGATAACCCGCTTTACCCTGCAGTTGATTCTAAAAAAATATTCGACCGCGAAGACAGCTTTGAATGGCAAAATAAAATTGAATTTTTCACCCCAGGTTATAGTGATGATTATATCGCTGAATTTGACTTAGGGTTTTCTAAAGATTTATCAGCCCATAACGGTCTTTATTTGGATTTCACGTCAAAACTAAAATTATTTGACATCACAATGGATAAATTAAATGCCCTGATTGAACCAAATCTATTCTTTACCTTGGGTTATGGTGATGAAAACCATAATCAATATTTTTACGGGCCACAGGCCACGGATTCAGGACTTAATAATTTATCTTACGGAATTTGGTTTAATTTTCCTAAAGAAGCTGATCGCAATTACCCAATTATTCAGATCAAACATTTTGAAGTCTTAGGCAAACAGCGCTTAGAAGCTGATTATGCTAAAGACAATTCGTCAGGCTGGATGATTTCATTTATAGCAACCGGTGGAATATTATAAAACCTAAGACGATGTCGTTAATTTACCTTTACGAAAATAAACTTTAAAGCTTTCTTTAAAGAATGAAAAAATCTTCACTTGATGCATGAGTGTTGAATCATGTTTAAGTTGATAACCAATACTAAATAAAATATCCCATTGGTTAAATAATGATTTGTAGGCTTCTAGTAAAGTAGTCTTCGGGTCCCAAATATGTGTGGCTTCGGCACCCGCCCCGTTAATTTCAACAATTTCAAAGTTTAAACCCTGCTTAAGCGTGTCCGTATCTTTATACCTAATATCTAATCGTCCAAAATAAAAATAGGGTAAGCGTTGACTGATTTCATCAACAACTGCTGTCAGCTGATCTGTGATTAAAGCACGGCCATTAAAAAACAAAGCTCCTTGGCAGTGATTGCCGCATTCAGAAATAAAATATTTTTCTTTATCGGGAATAATCTGATCTAGTTGGTCTTTGTATCTTGAAAAATAAGTTGGTAATATTTTTCGTGCGCGCGGATCACGTGCAATTAAATCACCTAACTGGAAATTTCCATCACCTAAAACGTATGGAAATTTTTTATCTGTGACTGAATAAATTAGGCCTTTATTTTCGTTCGGTCTACGTATATAAAACAGACCAGCTTCACAAGAATACTGACTTAAATTTTGTAAGATTAAATCAAACTGGGCTTCAGATCTGTAGGTTTTTAGCTCTTCATCATTTCTGATAATTCGCACTGCAAATCCACGCTGACCCACATCAGGCTTTAAAATCATAGGGTATTTAAACTGGCCATCTTGAAATTTTTTAAAAATAACTTCTAATGAATCATTCTTATTGATCTTAACACTGTTTAACGTTGCTGGATTTTGTGTATCTAAGTGCTGCAGGAAATCCCATTTGCTTTCGCCTAAGATCCCACCGTTAAAGACGGCTGGATTCACATAAAATGGAGTAAAAAAACTGCGGGTTTTCAGTGACAGATAGACATAGTAAAAATAAAATGGAATATAAAAAAACCACGCCGGCCAAAATTCAAAATGCGTCCATTTTCTCCATGAGTTAATAAATACTAAGCGGTCCCATTTATTAAGTAACGGTAGAATTGCTTTTTTAATCACTGCAAACAAGACTAATAAAACTAAAACTGACACAATCCAGTTTTGCTGAAGCTTTTGGATCAACGCCAAACCACCAAAAAACATCAGCCCTACCCAAACAGCCACACTGACCACCGTTAAAATATTAAACTTCCAAAATGAATACCGTGTTAAGCCAGCCATTAAGTAGGTAATCACCCTCGTTCCAGGAATAAATCTTGAAATTACAATCAGTTCTGCAACCGATGCTTTTTGACCAAATTCATTTATTTTTTCTAAAGCCTTTTGGTAAACTTTAAAACGCTCTAACCAATTTATTTTTTGAGCTAAAAGACCCATCAAATAAATCCCAACATCACCCACCGCTATGCCACCGAAACAGGCCCAGAACGCTAACGACTGAGACATTTTGCCTTCGGCAACTAAAGTCATTGCTGTCGCTAAAGCCACATCTTCAAGAACAAATGTGCCAAAAAAAAGATAGACAAAGTAGGAATTCATGAAGTTTCAAAGAGTACTAAAATCTCGTTAGATTACAATCATGTTTATTAACGCCAAAAGTCGTTTTATTCGTTTTAAGGCCAACTTAAATCAATTTTTAATGACATTATAAATGTAACATTTCAGATTTAGATTACTCTAATAACTAAACCCAGTATATAAAAGGAGTTCAGTTTGAAACAGTTTCTTTTAGTCGCATTATTAGCACTTTATCCTTTACTTAGTTTTGCTAAATCCACAGCGAATCTTGATAAGCATGGTATTATTTTAAGTGGTTATGATCCCGTTAGTTATTTTAAAAGATCTGCGCCAGTCAAAGGTCATCCTGAATTTAGTTTAGAACAAAGTGGTGTTAAATATTTATTTTCATCAGCTGAAAATCTAGCTGAATTTAAAAAATCTCCAGAAAAATATACTCCAGCTTATCAGGGTTGGTGCTCTACGGCTGTACTTAAAAATGACAAAGTCAAAATCGATCCCTTAAATTATAAAATCTCTGATGGACGATTGTTTTTATTCTACAGAACAGAAGGTGTTGCTAAATGGCTTTACGGTGACACAAAGAAAGTTTGGGAAAAAGGCGAGCCTGAAAATATTAAAAAAGCGGATTTAAATTGGACCACTTTGAAAGATAAAGAGTCATTTCAATGAAAAAGCTATTACTTATTTTACGAATTGTTGCAGCTGGAATTTTGTTACAAACATTGTACTTTAAATTTACCGGAGCTCCTGAATCAATCTACATTTTCAGTCAGCTAGGTGTTGAACCTTGGGGCCGTTTATTCACTGGTTTTATTGAATTAGTTGTCAGTATTTTGCTGCTAATTCCAGCAACGTCTTCTATAGGTGCATTAATGAGTTTAGGCGTAATGGCAGGCGCTATTTTGAGTCATATTTTCGTGCTTGGCCTTCAAGTTCAAAATGACGGCGGCACCCTGTTCTTTCTTGCAGTGACTGTTTTTCTGTGTTCTTTAGTTATTGTCTATTTTAACAAAGATAAATATAAAGCACAATTGCTGGAAAATTATGTCCAACTTAGAAAAAGATTCTAAAAGTAAAAATTCTAATAACAAGCTAAATTACACGCGGACTGTTCTTCATAAAAATAGTGAATTTGAAGTGGTCAGCTGTGATTGGTCATTAGGGGCTTTATCTGAACTCCATTCCCATGGCTGGAGCCAATGCCATGTTCTGGTTCAATCTGGTGAATTTAAAAACACTCATCTTTTAGGGACAAAACAAGAAACATTTATTTATTCTACTGGCGATGTGATTTCAACACCAGCAGGGGCTCAACATCAAATCCAGTGCCTCACTGAAAACGGAAAAACCTTTCATATTTACACACCTCAGTTAGTTGGCGCTGAAACAGAAATTAAAAATCAATTTTCGTCAGTTAGCTCGCAAAAAATCAAAGACCTTATAGATGTTGAACTTTCTGAATTTGGCCTGCCGTTTGATGAATTAAAAAAACTTTTAGCTGATGTTCAAAAACAAAATGTGCAAACACATTCTGTTTACTTTATGAATCAGTTATTTTCATCAGTGCCGCCAGAAAACTTATTAGCCCAAGACGTGATTACTAAATCGCGAACAACAGCAGTTACATTTGAAGCCAGTCCTGTTTTTACAACCATTGAAATCGAAACAATTCAAAAACTATGTGATTTAATTGGTTGGAAAAAAGATCAACAGGATGGCATCACGATTTCTGGTGGTAGTGCTGCAAATTTTATGGCCCTACACTGTGCCAGACAAAAACATAGCCCAAGTTACAAAATGATAGGCATGGCACAAAATAAATATAAAATTTTTGTATCACAAGAGTCGCACTATTCATTCAAAAAAGCCTGTGTGGCACTGGGCTTTGGATTAAATTCTTTAGTCACTGTAAAAAGTCACAGCGACGGTCAAATTAATTTACAAGAACTTGAATCAGAAATTAAAAAATCAATTGCCAATGACGAAATCCCACTTTTAATTAGTGCGACTGCTGGAACCACTGTTCTTGGTGCTTTTGATCCTATCATTGAAATCGCTGATCTTTGTGAAAAATATAAAATTTGGTTTCATGTTGACGGCGCTTGGGGTGGGCCTGTTTTATTTTCTGAAAGACGGCAGCAGCTTTTACCACAGATCGAACGTTGTGATTCAATGACATTTGATGCGCACAAATTATTAGGAGCGCAACTAACTTGTAGTTTCTTTCTAACCCAACATAAAGGCCTTCTGTTTGAAGCCAACGATGTTGCTGGTGGCGATTATTTATTTCACAGCGAAAACGGTATGCCCGATATGGGACGCCAGTCATGGCAGTGCGGGCGCAATCCTGATGCCTTTGCTTTCTGGACTCTTTGGAAAAGCCAAGGTTCATTAGGTTTTAAAAAATTAATCGATCATCTTTACAAAGTACAAAATGAAACTGTTCGCTGGATTAAAGAACAGCCCCGACTACAGCTTGTGACTGATCCTGCGTTTTTAAATATTTGTGTTCGTGTTTTGCCTCCGTCAATGCAGCCTGATCCGAACTGGTCAGCTTACGTTAGACAACAATTAAAAGATCAAGATCTAGCCATGGTGAACTATTCCTATGACGAAAATGGAACTTTCTTAAGACTGATTTTAGTTCATCCTCAAATTCAATTTAAACATGTTCAACAGATATTCGAGTGGTCACTGCGTATTCAATGATTAAACAGCCAAATCCCAAAATCTATATAGAACAAACAATCGGTAGTTACAGCTACAAGACTGTAACTACGATAGATGAACTGAATGAGGCTTTTAAATTACGTTATCAGGTTTTTCATCGTGAAATTATCGGAAAAACAGAACCTGAAGGCATTGATACAGACAAGTACGACGATATTTGTGATCATTTAATTATTATCGAGAATAAAACAAAAAAAATTGTTGGAACTTACCGTCTAAACTGTTCGACCCATTCAAATACTTTTTTTTCTTCAACTGAATTTCAAATTCAAAATATTCTTAAACAAGATAAAATTAAACTTGAACTAGGTCGCGCCTGTATTTACGAAGAATATCGCAAGGGCGCTGTGATATTGATGTTGTGGCGGGGGATAGCTGAATACATGCGAAAAACTGAAGCTAAAATTTTATTTGGCTGCGCCACAGTTGTAACAAATTCACCAGATGAATCTGCACTACTTTATCATTATCTAAAACAAAAAAATCAGATCGATACTAAATTTGATGTGGTTCCGACCAAAGACTATGAAATGAAAAACATTAGTCATTACATTGAAAAATACAATCGCCCACTGACTGACGGTGAAATGGCTAAAGCTAAAAAAATTCTGCCCCCACTGTGCGAAGCTTATCTTAACATTGGCTGTTTAATGTCTGGGGTTCCCGCCTATGATGTGGCTTTTGATTGTATTGATTTTTTAACGATACTTGAAACTGAAAAACTAGATCAAGTTTTTTGGAAAAAAATTGGTGGCTAGTTACTTTTTCATTGTTAGATGATTAAATAAATTTTTATTCATTTCTTCAATTTCATGGTCGGAAAATTTTCGTTTTTGATTTTTTTGAATGCGTTTAATTTTATTTTTTAGAATGGCCATAAATTCATCGTAGTTATCACACACTTGGCAGATGCTCATATGTAATTTATAACGCATTTTTTGCTTAACACCAGCCTTAGATAAACCCAAATCTGTATACTTTGAAGCTTCTTCACAAGTCATCGCAAAATCGGCTCCATGATCACCAGAAACAGAATAATAAAAATCATGCCAGACAGATCTGATTTTTCGTTCTATTAATTTATAGATGCGATTAAAATAGTTCACAACATTTGTCCTTCTAGGCATTTTTTAAGTTTATCTTTAGCCCTAAACAAAAGAACTCTTAAATGAGAGACACTCACGCCCAAAATATTACAAATATCATCACTTATTTCGTCTTCGACTTCACGTAGAATAAAAGCAGTTCGTTGCATTTCCGTAAGACCCTCTAAACAATCAGTAATTTTATCAGAAATATTTTTTTGTTCCAAAATACGATCCGGGGATGTGGGCTTACTAATCCACCAACCGTCAGTAAATGATTGCTTAAAAACAGCTTCTGAATCATCTTCAAGAACTAATTTTTTCTGAGCTCTGCGAAATTCACGAATTTTATTAATTAATAATCCCACAATAAAAGTGGACAACAGCGAACGGCCTTCGAAAGCTGCGTAATTTTCAAAAAAACGCTGCCACGTTTGGTGAATAATATCTTGGCACGATTGTCGGTCAATTTTATGGGTATAGAGTATTTTAAGCATCACGGGATTGATTTCAGTGATCATCAGCTGAACTAATTCCGGGTCTCGCTGATCTAATTTTTTCTTTAAATCACTGATGTCTATTTTTTGTAAGTAATCACTAAGTTGATTCATAGATTATAACTTCATCGCATAAAAATGTCTTTGTCACCTTGAATAAGCACCACTTTGGATATAGTCTCTACCCATGAAAATTAAATTATTCTTCATGGCTTTAACTCCGTTTGTGATCACACTTAAGTATTTACTTTTAAGTTACATTTATCCAAAAAAAATTACTGAACTGAAACAAAAATGGGCCCAAAGTGTGCTTGATTACTTAGGATTCAAACTTGTGCTTCACGGAAAGCCCCCTGAAGTGGGTACACCGGTCATTTGCGTGGGTAATCATTTTAGTTTTTTAGATATTCTAGTTCTTATGGCAGCTCATCCCCACGTGGTTTTTTTATCTAAAGTTGAAGTTAAAAATTGGCCAATCATTGGCCAAGGTGCCGTTCGAGTAGGAACACTCTTTGTCGATCGCGAAACACGGGCTGATCGTTCACTACTTCGTCAAAAAATCGGTGAAGAATTAAATGAAAAAAGAGCTCACTTAGTGATTTTTCCATCAGGCACAACCACATTAGATGAAGCAGTCGGATGGAAAAAAGGAGCTTTCGAAATCGCTAAACGAAGCCAAGTTCCTGTTAAGCTATTTAAATTAAGCTATGTCCCTTTCAGAGAATCATCGTACATTGATGATGACTCTATCGTTGGGCAAACAACAAAATTACTAGGAATACACAATAAATCTGTGACTGTGTCGTGGCTAGACCAGTACACTATAGTCCAAGCACTAGAAGACGCCGAGAAATTGCGTCAAATAAATATTAACCATAAGGTGTAATTTATGATTACAACTCAAATTTTAGTTTCTTTAGGTATTGGTCTTGTCGCGGGGATTTCATCAGGCTTATTCGGCATTGGCGGCGGAGTCATCATCGTGCCACTACTGCTTTATTTCTTTAAGTATCCACAACAAATGGCAACAGCCACATCACTAGTGGCTTTGATTTTACCAGTGGGCATTTTAGGTGCGATTCATTATTACAAAGCCGGTTTCATTCAGCCTGAAAATATTAAAATTGGCTTAATCATCGCAGCAGGAATGTTTGTTGGTGCTTTATTCGGCGCTAAATTTGCTTCAGGATTGCAATCAGCGACTTTAAGTAAAATGTTTTCGGTCTTTTTAATTATTGTTGCTGTTCGCCTGTGGCTGACTGCAAAGTAGTTCTTTTGACATAACGATTAATAAAATCTAAAGATCTTTTTTCAGATTCATCAGAAAATAAATACACGGCTAAATGCCCCATATACGGAACTTTATAAAATTCATAGGGGATTTCTTTGATTTTTAATTGTCTGGCTAACATTTCAGACTGATCTATTCCAACTAACATATCATATTCACCATGATAAATAAAAGTTGGTGGCGTTTTTTCTGTCACTTTGACTAAAGGCGAAGCCTCTTCCCACCCCTGCTTGTTGTCTTCATATTTTGTTCCCATTAAATCCATAATCATGTCTGACTTAGGATAACCCGGTAAATATGTTGGCGTCCCACCAATAACAACAGCATTCACATTCACTTCAGGTTCGTTCGCTAAAAGAAACCCTAAATGAGCCCCTGCCGAATAGCCCCAGATAAATAAATTATTTTGATCAATATGATAGTTTTCAGCATTTTTTTGAATCCATGGCATAATCGCTTTGACGTCATAAAGTTGTGTTGGATAATGCGCTTTAGGTGCTAAACGATAGGTAATGTTGATGGCATTATAGCCCTGCGATGCAATTTTTTTACAGATATCGGCCATGTCACCAGTGCGGTTTCTCCAGCCGCCACCGTGGATTACAATGACAGTAGGTATATTTTTTTGTTCAATACTTTTTTTAGAATAATAATCACCTTTTAAAACATAACCATCAGAACTCACGTACTGAATTTGTTGAACCGTGATTTGATCGGACTGAAATAAATTCAGTGATGCACACGAGAAAAATAATAAAATAAAACTGATAATTATAAAATTTATTTTTTTCATCTGTTTTCCTTATGTATTAACTAGTTTGTGATCTCGTAATAAATATCCCCATCAAATGGGACAAGTTTTTTGTTTTTCATTATCCGAACTGGTGTTCGCCCGCGATAGCGCTTCAATGCAGCCGTTTCTGGATCGACTTCCAAGAATAAAGGATCAGCAAATAGTGAAAATAAAAAGCTATTCACTTCTAATTTGATCGGAATCAAACTGTCTGCATCTTTAAACATTTTTTTTGTCGGACCAACATCAAATGTGATCGGTTTTTCTAATTCAAATATTCCGAATTCAAGTTTTTTAGTTTTATTTTTTATGACAGACATATTTTTTTTGATAAATAATTCAAGACTTGGGCCCGTAAAAAATAAATCATTAATTTTAACTTTGTTTTCACTTTTTAATTTGGGATTTTTAATGTCAGTAATATCAAAAGTTTTAAACTGGGCGCGCCCATCGACAACGTCTAATTGATATCTTTCATTGATCTGAAATACATCCATCGTTTGATTTTTAATCTGACCGTTTATCACACTAGCTGTTTCCCGTAATAACAAAACACCATCCGCATCAAAGATCTCTGAAAAGGTATTTCGATTTAAATCATCTTTAATATCAATTTCGCTAACTTGTTTAAATAAATACTTCTCGTTTTTTTCACCCACAGGATAAAACAAGCCGACTCTTTTTTGTTTGGCTTCTGCAAGTAAACCAAAAAGTAAAACAAAAATTGTAAGTAAAAACTTTTTAAACATACTAAATATCCTTCTTCGGAAACCACGGTATAAACACAGACGTTGTTTTTTGATATTTTCGGTAAAGATCACCGCGACTTTTAATGGATTGGGCTTCCGATGGTGGAACACCCGTTACATACAATAATAAACCTAAAATAATCAATGGGGCATAGATCGACCAAACTAATCCGCTTGTACCTAACATGAAAATAAAAAATCCCCACCAAATGCAGCTTTCAAAAAAATAATTAGGATGTCTTGAATAATTCCATAATCCGATGTTACAGACTTGTCCTTTATTTTTGGCGTTAGCCTTAAATAAATTCATTTGATGATCTGCAATTGATTCACCTAAAACCGCAATCAACCAAACAACAAGTCCTGTTATTTCTAATGCACTTAAACCCACATCTGTATTTTTAAATACAAAAATAAAAGGTAAAGTTAATATAGAAATACTGATCGCTTGATACATAAAAAATAATAAAAATCTTTTTTTGTAATCACTACCGTAGTCTTCACGCAGTTTCACATAACGGGTGTCTTCTTGGGGGTGATGGCCTGCTATCCTGCGACTTAAGAAATAACCCAATCTAAAACTCCAAACACCGATCATAAGTCCAAACACAAGTTTACGGGTGCTATTGCCATCAGTTAGAAAATAAAAAAGGCCTGCATGAATTAGAAAACCAAACGACCAAAAAGCATCAACAATCCCAAAATTTTCTACACGCACTGCCCATACCCAAGCCACAAACATGAAAATAAATGTTATAATCAAAGTTAATAGGAAAATTCCGATGATTGTCATGATGGCACCTCTACTTAAGACTTATTGAGATTTTTTTAACAAATGGAAACATGAGTCGATTCAATCCGAAAAAAACTAAAGGGGCTACAATGCACCATAAAATAACAGAATAGAGTCCAACTAAAGCATATTGTTTGAAGAATAAAGCGGTATCGTCTTTAAAAAGCTGGATAATTAAATCAGGGCGAATAGGTACATCACCTAAATCAACAATTAAACTTGTGAGCTTAATATAAACTGGGACCATTAAAATTTGTACGGGGTACATTAAATAATTAGCCGATTGAATCACAATGTGATTCATCTTAAAAAAATATCCAGCTAAACCTGACAGTAGCGTCGTTACACCAATCACTGGGAAACAACCAATCAGAATACCTGCTGTTAAGCTTTGTGATAACTTTTCTGGTGTCGCCCCTTGAATCATTTGATTTTTGATGCTGTCTTTGAGTTTAGCGAACATAAGTTTAGGCTTTTCTTTCTATTAAAAATTTTTCAGTGGTAAAGTTTTTTCCTAAACGGCGGATTTCTAGTAATCCGTAAATCGCCATCGCGATGTTTCCAAATAAAATCACTAGAACTAACCAGACGATATTTTTAACCAGATGATTTTCTTTATAAGCTAACCAAAAATAAAATGTGAAAAATGCAAAGTAAGTATCAAACAGTGTGGCTATACCCCAAGGTTCTGCGATAATTTTTGCGCCACCCGCGAAAACATTTTCATAAAGACTAGCCCATGAAGTCACAACAAGCATTGAAACTAAAACAATTGAAAAGAAAACGATAAGACCTTTTTTCATATGATGTTTACCTTATTTTTTTGCCAGTAAGTAATGAGTCACTGCCCATTCCTGACCCTTATTGTAACCAAACAGTTCCGAACAAGACATGAAAAAGACTCTCCAACGGTTGACCCAGGCTTCAGTCTGATCTTGGCCATAGGCCGTGTGAAATAACCTGCGGGCTTCAGCTTCGTTTTGATCCATCAGCTGCAACCAAGCTTCAAGCGTTTTTTGATAATGCTGACCATTCCAGTCCCATTTTTGTTGAATGACAAATTGATCATCGAATAGATCAAATAAATTTCTGGCTGGCATTTGCCCGCCTGAGAAAAAATATTTTCCCATCCAGTTATCTTCGCCTTCGACTTCAAAAAAATATGGTGTTGTCTTATGAGTAAACACATGAATAAAGAATTTTCCTTCAGAAATCATTTTTTTTGAAACTAATTTAAAAAATAAATCATAGTTTCTTAAGTGTTCCATCATTTCAATGCTCATAACACGGTCAAATAAATCAGAACCGAAATCGTAATTTTCAGGTTTTCCTAAATCGCGTGTTAAAACTTCTAAATTTGTAAACCCGCGTTGGCTAGCCATATCATCTATATATTTTTTTTGTGTTTTTGAATTCGAAACCACTGTGATTTTAGATTTCGGAAAGCGTCTAGCCATTTCTAAAGACAATGATCCCCAACCACAGCCTAATTCTAAAATGCGCATGCCATCTTCAATTTGCGCATGTTCAATAGATAAATCTAATGCTTTTTGTTCAGCCTCTTTTAAGGTCTTACAACTTTCATCCCAATAACATGAACTGTATTTCTTATGAGGTCCTAAACAGAGATCATAAAATTCAGTGGGCACTTCATAATGCTGTTCATTGGCTTCTTTAGTCATAATGGCTAAATCTGATTTTTTTAAAACATCAGCATATTTTTTAATGAACTGACCGTTCGCTTTTAATTCTTCACTCTTCATATCGATCAGTCTTTGCTTTAAAAGATGCTTGATTCCTGATCTGATTGCAAAATCAGGTACAAAGCCTTTTTCCATCGCTGTAATAAAAGTTTTAACCATTTGGCTCATCCTAAACCCTTTCCATCATGTATTGACCCACATTAATGCGTTCAGCCCTGAATGCACCTTCACAATAAGATAAATACAAATTCCACATTCTCATAAATTTATCATCAAAGCCCATTTGCGTCACATGACCTTTAACTTCATTAAATTTCTGACGCCACATTTTTAAAGTTTCAGCATATGAAATACCAAATTCAAACTGATCTGCTAGAACCATATTGTTTTCTTTACTTTTGCGATCAAAAATACTGTTGGTTAAAAGCATCCCACCTGGGAAAATATAATTTTGAATAAAATCAGGTTTTGATCGATAGCTGTAAAACAAATCATCATGAATCGTGATGCCTTGAATGATGGCTTGGCCTTTTCCTTTAATCGAAGATGATACTTTTTGAAAATAATTATCCCAATACTGTTCGCCAACGGCTTCAATCATTTCAATGGAAACAACTTTATCGTACGTTCCTTCAATATCACGGTAATCCATTTCTTTAAGATCAATGTGGCCACTCATGCCTTTAGCTTGAATCATTGCACGATTATGCGCCGCTTGGCTTGGTGAATTCATCACAGCTGTGACTTTACAACCGGTTTTTTCAACAGCACGACTGAAAAAACCACCCCAGCCACAACCAATTTCTAAAACATGGTCACCGGATTCAATATTGAGTGTTTCAATCATGCGGTCATATTTATTTAATTGCGCTTGTTCTAAGGTTTCTTGACCTGTTTTAAATAAACCCGATGAATAGGTCATCGTTTGATCAAGCCATAATTTATAAAAATCATTTCCTAAATCATAATGGGCCATAATATTTTTCTTAGCCCCCACTTTTGAATTTCGACTGAGCATAAATTTAATTTTATAAAGTAAAGTCCCAACCCATGTGCCATGTAGGGCGCGGCCCAAGGCCTGATCATTACGACAAGCCCATTCAATCAATGCCGCCATATTGTCGACATCAACTTTACCTTCGATGACGGCTTCAGCTAAACCTAAATCACCTTTTTGCACCATTTGATCAATAGCTGACCATTCTTTAATATGCACATGAGCCACAAAATTGGTATCACCAAACTTTTCTTTTTTTCCATCAGGAAAAGTAATTTCGACATGGCCATTTTTTGCATTTTTTAAAATCTGCATAAAAAATCTAGCGGCGAACGACGGGTGTGCCATCTGTAATCTCCTTGTTAGGTAAAATCGGTTTCTTTATATATTTTACTTTTTTTAAAATAAGTTTAATCGCTTGAAAATGAATGCGCAGAACAACTAACGGAGTCATCCATCCATATTTAAATAATAATTTAAATTTTGAATACGAATCTATCGGATTTAACTGACCGGATAGCCAAGTTTGTAATTTTGATGACCCATCTAAATTTAAAAATTGAATGTCAGCATGAATTTTTTGATCATTATTGATAAAACGAAACTTGTATTGACCTTCGATTTGAAAAAATGGCGATACATGAAATTCTTTATTGGCGATCAGCCACTGATTCATCAAATCTTCACCCTGATTATACAGCCAGTAAAAATGTCTTTCTGAAAAAGTGTTATTCACTTCAACTAAAACGGCCTCTAGTTTTTGATTTTTAATGCAGTACCAAAAACTAACCGGATTAAAAGCATAACCTAAAAACTTTGGAATAGTTAATAATTGAATTTGATCAGCTTGATAGGAAAAATGTTTTTCAATAAATGATTTAATTTTTTGTTCAATATTATCATCTGACCCCGATAAATAATCTTTTGAATCGAAGCTTAAAAAAAGACGACTCAAATCATTTTTGCTTTTTGCGAGCTCACGCACATCACTCAATAAATAAAAAATAGGATACTTAAAAGAATTTTTAGTAACTTCGCTGCGTGAATGATAAACATGACCTTCAAAAAGTTGCTAAAAATTCTTTTAAGTATCCTATTTTTTATTTATTGAGTGATGTGCGTGAGCTCGCAAAAAGCAAAAATGATTTGAGTCGTCTTTTTTTAA
>JAYSQO010000035.1:0-33097 GCA_043721535.1 Bdellovibrio sp.
TCCGCCAACCGCACCATCTTGAACACGTAAATTTCTTTGAACTGTTAAATCTTGAATAGTTGTAATGTTATTTGCAGTAAAATCACCATTTGTATCACGCATGACTAATGTTGCTGATGCATTTGTTGACTGAGCCGTAATACAAACCCAATTTGTTCCATTAAAATATGGAACTTGTCCTGCGGTACAAACTGAACTTGCTAATGAGGCGGCACCTGAAGCCACATATACAAAACCATTACTTGTGAATGACGATGCACCCGTACCACCGCGTACGATTGGGAAAGTACCTGAAGTAATTTTAGTAGTGTCCAAATTAGGAATGTCTGCAGACACCAACGATGTTCCACTCGTGACTCGGCCAAGTGTATCCACAGTAACTTTTGTGTATGTTCCAGCTGACACGCCTGAAGTTGCTAAGCTAATCACTGGTGAAGATGTTGTGCCCGTCACTGTAATTGGAGACGTTCCTGACACAGATGTGACTTTATTATTAAAAGTTGTAAAATTTGTTGAAGATAAATAACCGTTTGTCGTCAAACTAGATTGTGAAATTGAAATAACTGGATTTGAACCACCACTTGATGAAAGCGGTGCTGCACCAGATACAGATGTCACAGCTCCTGCTAATGGTGACACCCATGACATAATTCCTGTTGCGTCTGTTCCTAAAACATAGCCACTGACAGGGCCTGTTTGCGGCAATGTTAATGTATAACTTGTTGTTAAAACAGCAGGTGTAGTGATTGTTGCGTATCTTAACGGCCCGCTTGTATCAAACATGTTCAGCGTGCGACCTGTTATAGAATTCGTTGTAACTGCATTAGCTGATATTGTTCCCGTTACGCCAACAGCCGAAAAGCTGACTCCACCAGATGCATTTCTTTTAACTATTAAATTAGCTGTCGCTGCAGCTGTTGCCGCTAATGTGTCATCAACTGAAGTTGAAACTTGTGCTGCCGTTTTTCCACCGACGGTACTGACAACTGTTGCTGATAAAGTTCCAGTCACATTACCTGCAAGTGGTGTTGATGCTTGAAACGCATTCACAATTCTTGAATCGTTACCTGCTGCAACTGTGTTTGCCACTGTGCCCACATTAATTGTTAAAATCGGGTTCACCGTTGGAAAAGCACCACCAACAGTTAAATAAGCATTTGAAGATGTAACCGACTGAACAGTACCACCCGTACCAGGGATTGATCGCCAATTTGTTCCGTCATATGTTAAAACGGCTCCGCTGACGAAAGTGCTACCCGCCATAGTCACATTTTGACCTAGAATTCGGCTAACAACAGTTGCACTTTGTGTTCCAGTGACTTCACCAGATAAATTACCAGAAAAATTCGCCACTGTTCCAGTTGGTAAAACATAGTAATTACTGTTTCCAGTAATCGTATCGTAAAGTTCATTATATAAAGTTTGTGTTAAAGCAGGAACAGTTATTGGACTTCCAGAAACTGTGGCAACTCTTAATAAACTGCTCGCATCAAATCCACCGACTTTACCAGCATTCAGGGCTTCAATCGCCATCGGCACATAACTTATTGATTGAACCGGCAATGGCTCATAACTAGCAGATAATGGTGGCACAAAATAAACATTCAATTTACGTGCATCTGGCGATCCGCTAATCGTTGCTGCCGTGTTGATACAAGTCATTGTTGCATTTGTATCCGTTGCAAAAATACTCGCAAAAGTAGCTGCGACTGGCGGCGATCCACCATTAATAGTTAAAACAAAATTTCCATCAGCGGCAGTTAAGTTTTGTGTTTGAACTTCTTGATAAAGTACACAACTTGCGTCATCAGGATGGATCACTTGAATTAAAAATTGTATAGAGCCAAGAACAGGAACTGGTGGCACAACTGATGTATCTAAAATACGACCGTGGTAAGTTAATTGCGGACCAAACTGAGCATGACCTACAGTTGGAACAACCAAAAGTGTCAGAAGTAAACTTAGAAAAATAATACTATTTTTCATTCGTCTTCTCCAAACATAATACCTTGAGCATTCAGATAAGCTTTATATCTTCCTGATTGCGAAAATACGCTGACTTTTTCCATGGGACTTGATAATGATGACTGTGTGAAATAAGTATTTGTGTTCACACAAGCCTCTGGTTGGGCTGATAAAGCGTAAGTCGCACATGATCCATCATTCACTGAAGCCACGAATTCTTGACGACTAGCAGCCACAAATTCACGAACAGCAAATCGATATCTTTCCAATGTTCTTACAAAAACGTGATTTGATTCAGTCGGCGGTTCAGTTGGATTTTTAATGTGATATGCATTTTTGGCTGTAACAAACACTTCGTAAATAGACATTGGGTCTAAAGTATAATCTGGACCAGTAATCCAATAGGGTGAAGTCGCCGGAAGTATCGATGTTAATCCCGTAGCTGACGCAAAAGGCGTCGGTGTAAATGTTGGCGCGATACCCGCAAATCCGCTTGGTAATAAAATTTGATCTGCAGGTCCTAATTTTTTGAAATGTAAAGTATAGCGACCAGATGTTCCGGCCATGTAAGCTGCATTTGACCAGTTAACTAATATCGACTGCGCTAAACCTTCATGATGAGTAATTTGAAAAGGCCCAGGTTTTTCAACTCGTTCAATTGTTAAGTTGAACGTTGTACTGACCAGCGTCCAAAAATCGTAAACTTGCAAAGTGATCACCATTGTTACCGTGTTAGGGACAGCTGGTGCTGTAATTTGCAAATTACAATTTGGATATACTCCAGAAATAACTAAATTTGAATTGCCAATAATATCTGGACGCGATGACTTAGCAAAAACGTTAATATTATTACAAAATAAAAATGTGTCGGTATCAGCAATTGTAAACGGAATATTTTGAACATCGTATTCATCCATGATCAAATCTGCAACCGGAGAAATTGTCGGTGGATTTGATTCTGTTCTAAGACCTGGATTGTAACCTTCAGATAATTTTGAATTTGATCCGCCAAGAATATTGAAATCACATGACGAGAGTGACAATAGTAAAAACGCAAAACACAGATTTGAAAATAAATGATTTAATTTATTTTTTCTGCTGAGAGCGCATAATGTCCAAGCTCTATCATTCTGATTCAAGCCTTCTCCGTTTCGTTTACGTCCATAATTAGAGATACTTACAGTTTATCACAACATCATGTTGCAAATTCAAAGTTTTCATCAAAGCCAAATAGTTAGCTTGACTAGCCCCACTTTGATACACCTCTTATAATAATGTCTTGTTTTTAGTTATTTTTTAACAGATACGATCCTAGACTAGCCCAGTTCTAGACATAAGACCGATATCGTTTTATATCGCTAAATATGACTTTGAATTGATCAAAATGCTATTCGACAGATTCAGTCGACCAATCTTTTAATTTCCATGAATAAGTAAAAATTAATCCCACTTCTTTTGCATTCTGAGTTTCAATCGAAGTATCTTGCGTCGAATGAGAATATCTTAGTGTCCCTTTTAAATACTCTTTCACACGGTCATGGGTCACAGAAAACTCAATAGCTTGGCCAGAACCTGCGTAAATATCTACAGTGCTGACACGGGATGTTCCCAAAGTAAAATATTTAAATTCAGTATCGAATCTAAATTTTCCTGATTGGTGGATCATGTAACTGATATCAAAAAATAAAGATGGCACATTGGCTGAATATACGATGACTCCACACTGTGAAACATCATCAATGCTACATCCAAAATTAAACAGCTGCTGAAAGTTGAACACATAATAAAGTTTATCAAATTGCCGGTAACCAAGCCCTATACCCCAACGCCCTTGTTCGTATCTGACTTCAGCTTGCACACTAGAAAGTACTTTTTTATCATTTTCAATCGGAATTTGTTTGATGTCAGGCAACAGCGAACTGTATTGCAAATCAGCATACAAAGTTGTTTTTATATTCTCATTCCAGTAATTATCCCAACCAAAACCAACTGCTGGATTAAGTTTTGAAAGCAGTAAGCCATCTCGTCGCTGCCCGGGGCCTGATCTTGAATCCACGCCGTCGTAGCGATTGTTCCAGCCGCCAAATGTAGTATAAATAGTTGAATAACGACTAATACATTCAGTTCCGGTCCATTCACCGTCACAAATCATTCGGTATCTTAGAGCTTCTGAAATATCATCTTGTGATTTTTTATTAGCTTCAATATCCGGAGCTTGATCGACATTTTCAGCTTGGGTTTTAAGAATCGTTTTTATCTCGGGATCAGCAGCCACTTCGGGCAGTTCTTCAGTCGCGTTTGAAGTTGTTTTCGGTGCTGGCTTTAATGTAACTGTGTATTCACTAAGATGTTGCAATAACCGACCATTTTCGAACGGTGTTGTATTCCACTTGGCCACTTGTTCTTCACAATTAAAAGGTATTTGTAATGTATTTCCAGGCGAAATCACATTTATATTAGCTAAGTTATTTATTTTTAAAAAATTATTTAAACTTCCGCTATTTCCAAATACAGGGTTTAGACCCAGTTTTCTAAGAATAGCCGCAACATGATCGCCTTTTTTAATTTTATAGTATGTGGGTTGTGCTAGTGGGCTACAGTTTTGCTGTGCAAATAATGTTTCAGCAAATGTGACACAAAAGAATAGAGCAATAAGTAGGTGATTTTTTTTCATCTCCATTAATTATTTGATGATTTCTTGACTTAATCAAATACTGATCTATTTTAAGGCTGTTCTAGACTAGCCGGAAGTCTGTTGCTTCCTTCTTGATAATCTAAGCTTTCAGAGGTTTTTGATTTTTTGAAATAATCTAGATCGACCTTTAGATTCTGATCTATTTTTAGCGCTAAAGCCCGATTTTCATATTCATTTGATTTACCTAACAAGGTATTTTTTTGATAAATTTCAGCTAGAGCCTGTGCATAAAACACTTCGTCTGGATTTTTATCATAGAATTCTTCGAATAATCCAGCAGCTTCTGTTAATTTATCTTGCTGCAGCAGTGCCCAGGCTAACAGCGGTTTCACATTTTTATTTTTGGTATTTAGCTCTAAAGCTCTTCTTGCTAAATATTCTAGTTCACTATGCGATTTATTTTTTTCGTACCATAACTCAGTCATCACTGCATAGATCTCAGCGTTATTTGGATTAATCGTTTGTGCAATTTCAATTTCTTTTTTAAAGCTTCGCATGTTGTTCAATTTAAAATGAATAAACGCAGCTAAAATTCTTAATTTATCATCTTTTGGATAAGCACGCATACCTTGTTCAAGAAGTGCAATCGATTCAACATAGTTTTTATTCCAAATTAAATACTGGCCATATTCTTGATAAATTTCTAGTGAATCAGGGCGCAACTGTTGCGCGCGGCGAAGTCGATTAATCGCTAAATCATTTTGATTGTTTTTCCATTCTAATCTGGCTAATTGCACTTGGGCTGTCGGGTAATATTCAGACCAGGAAACAAGGCCTTCTAATGATGACGAAGCAGACGCTAAATCATTTTGCATTAAATGAATCTGAGAAATATAAAATACTGACTGATCTGATTTAGTCAGCTGATAAAGTTCGTTATAAAGCTCTTCTGCATTAATAAAATCACGTTTTAAAAATAAAACATGAGCAATTTTGAATTCAATACCCACTGAAGTTGGATGCAACTCTTTTTGTTTTTTAAGTTCTGCAATAGCTTCATCATATTTTTTAATTTGAATACAAGCTTGCGACATTTTTTCAGAAATTTCTAAATCATATGGATGATATTTACTGTATCTTGAAGCATAATTAAAAACAGCTTCCCAGTCTTTCTCTTCAAATTTATGATTAATGATTTGTGCTATCACCATGGCATCGTAAGGTTTAAACTGATCTGCTAAAAACAACTGCTCGATAGCAGCTACTTTGCTTTTTTGACGGCTGTAAATTTCATACCGACCCAATAAAACTTTGAAGTGATCTTCTTTTTTTTCATCCAGCAGCGTCAGTATTGCAAAAGCTTTATCGTAATTTTGAATATTTAAACTCATGTGGTAAATTTTCCACAAAGGCCAATTTTCTTCTGTGCGATCATACATTTGTTGATTTAAAGCTAATACTTTTTCATAGGACTGCGCTTTTTCATAAATATCAGACATGATTTTTAATCGTGCGACTTCAAAACCCTCTGAATCTGTAATTTGATCTAGTTCAATCAGCGCTAAGTAATCTTCATTTGTTTTAAAATAAGTTGCTGCTAACCAATACCTAGCATCTTGATTGCTTCGGTCATGTAGCAAAGCTAATCTAAAATGTTCAATGGCCTTTGCATATTGTTTTTCATTATAAAAACCTAAACCTATATCTTTGTAGTATTCAGTTCGTGAAATTTCTGCTGGAAACAAATCTGAATAAACTGTTTTCTTTTCAATAGGTTGAAACGATGCGCAGCCTGCTAAAATATAGCAAAAAAGAAAATAGATTTTTACTTTTTTTAAACTGTTCATCACGACTTAATATCGGTCTAAACCGCGACTTTATTGACTAGACCTAGGTCAGAGATTCATTTTTTTACTACTTTTTATCAATGCTAATTGCAAATTTCTTAACACCAGCAGATTTAACTATGTCTAAAACTGAGACAACTCGGCCATGTGGCACATCTTTATCTGCTGAAATGATGGCTTGGATCTCTGGATTAGTCGCTACTTCAGCTTGAGCTTTGGCCTGAACCTGGGCATCTTCAACAGCTTCACCGTCTAAATTTAAACGACCATCAGATCCAATTGTAATATTTAATTTACTCGGTGTTGTGGCTTCGCCAGATGCAGCTTTTGGTAAATTCACGTTGATCGAGGGCTTCATAATCATTGGTGCTGTCACCATAAAAATAATTAAGACCACTAAAATAACATCGACCATTGGCACGATATTAATTTCTGATATAATTTCATCATTTTGATCTGATTTAAAAGCCATAAGTACTAACCTTTTTTCTTAGAATAAGCGATACCTAATTCTTTAACGGATTCAACACTTGATAAAATAGCTCTGACTTTACGAGTAAAATAATTGAAAAACATACCTGCAGGGATAGCCACAAAAAGACCTGCTGCAGTGGCAACTAAGGCCACTGAAATACCTGCCATGACTGTTTGTTGACCCGCATCTTGGGCTAAGGCCAAATCATTAAATGCTTTCATAATCCCTAAAACAGTACCCAATAATCCGATAAATGGCGCATTCGAAGCGATCGTTGCTAATGCGGCTAAATATTTTTCAAGATCAGGCTTTTCAGTCAGTACAAACGTGTTAAACACTTCTTCAAAACCCTTTTCACCGTTTGTTTTTAAATACTTGAACGCCTGTCCTGCAGCGCGGCCTTCGATTGAAATAGGATCTTTAGCGATATCTTCAAAATCAGAAATTGAACTGGTTTGTAACGCCATTCTGATGCGAGCTCTCATACGTTCACTTTCACTTGAAATTTTTCTTAGTGTGGCAAAACGTTCAATGATCATCGCTACTGATAGTATGCTCATAGTAGCCAATACAATTAAAACAACTTGGTCAGCATAATGAGCAACAGCAAATATTTTTTCCGCAAACATGAAAGCTCCTTTACATTTATTACACTTTTATTATGATGAGTGTTCATGAGTTGGTCAAAAAATCAGATTTCATTTCTATGCCCTAAAGTCCTGCTTATTGCATTATTTTGCATGGCGGTCTCGACTTCATGCCAGACAGAAAACAAAAAATCGATTTTAATTTTAGTTGCCGACCAGATCAGTCAAGATTCTTTGACTTGTAGCGAAGATAAATTCGATGAGCTTTCCGGTTTAGCCATTCTATGTAAAGAATCAGTTCGTTTTTCAAATGCGTATACGACTGCTTTGCAGCCCGCGGCTGCCGCAGCATCTTTACTAACTGGTCTCTACCCTTATGAACATCAGGTCCACAGCAGCACTGATCGATTGAACCTAAGAATACCCGTCTTAACTGATTACGCTGCTGATGAGGGTTACAAAACAGCTTTTTTTACAGCTCATCCGCATATTCTTAGAAAAACAGGTTTGTATAAAAAATTTGATATTTTCGATGATTCAACAGCAGCTTTATATTCACAAGGCATTATCAAGCCCAGCGAAAATCTTTTTAGTGATTTTACAGACTGGATGAATGAGGATTCAAAGCCCTATTTAGCACTGTTGCATTTAGCTGATGCGCAGCCGTTTAATGATAAAGATACTCACACTACCAGTTTTGAAAAATTTGATGAAAAGCTGTATCACTTTATCATGCAGTTAAAGTCATCACAGCAATGGGACAACACCACAGTTATTTTTACATCGCTTAAAGGCTTTAATGCATACAACCGGTTGAATGAAACTCTTTTTTCAAATCTCCATTCTGAAAATACACGAATTCCGCTGTTTATTAAATCTCCTCGGGCGAAAGGAGATGAGGGTATTTTCTGGAAAAACGACGATCTAGTCAATTTAGCCGATCTGGGTCTTTACTTGAAAAAGCTTATTTCTAAAATACCTTCGAAAAGTCTGTTGGCAGACGAAACATTCGTCGCAAAAAAACAAATTTTTGGAAAAGTTGATATTGATAAATTGATGAACTCAAACAGAAAACAAACTTTAGATCGATTTTTGTTGATCGAATCAGTAGCCACTATGAACAATAAAGAACTCAATTACGCTGTCCTTAGTGAAAATTATTTATTGATCAAGAAACAGCAAAATCATTTCTTCAGTTTGGCATCAGACCGCTTTGAATCTGTCGATTTATTAAACCCACGAAATGAATCATATCATAAAATGATTGATTTGATTCAGCGTCTGCCTTTTACCGCTGTTGACACAGAAACTGAAAATGATCTTTTTAAAACACATAAGCTAGCAGAAAAATTTATTAAATCGAACAATAAACTAAATTTTTTCAACATACTTAAAGTTTCTGTTAACAATCCGCTTTTTGTTTTTTATTCAGTCTATTTAAAAAATAAAAAACAAACATCGATTGAAAAAAATCCTTTTTCAAATAAATCTTTAAAATGCCTTGAAATTTATCAACAAAAAAAGTTTAAAATCGACAGTTTAAAACTTTGTGATGATCCACTTTTTTATAGCTACATCCGCTGGAAGTTTTCTGACATTCTGGGTATAAATTCAAATCAGGCTGAACTTAACTATAATATTGAAAAAAAGCTATTTATTGAAAAATCAAAGATTGCTGTGTGGAATTTAGCCTATGAAAATATTTGGATGATCTACAATGCGAATGAAAACTGGAACCATCCACTTTATTATATAGATACACAGTTTTTAAATCATCTACTGTTCTAGATTAGAAATTTAAGCTTAGAAATTCTTAATATTTGATATCCAGTAAGTATCTTCATCAAAATTCGATTTGATTTCGACTGTTTCTAGATCTGTTTTACTAATTGAATTAATTTTAATCTCAAGACTTTTTTCTATACCTAATAATTGCGATGGTAGTAATGTCAGATCGTCAGCAAATCCTGCAGATTCATACAGTTGAAGTACTTTGCCTTTTTTCTGATAGTTAAAACTAAATCGACCGACTGATGCAATACAAACTTCATTTGATTTCTTAAAGCAGATAGCGACTTCGTAGCCATATTTGTATTGCTCTTTATTTTCACCGTAAAGGGCTTCGTTGGCCATCAACAACGCAATTCGAACTTTATTGGCTATCGAAGATAAATTTTCAACATATTCAAATGGTGACGTGACTTCTAGGTCAGCATCAGTGGCTGACAAATAGCGTGTAATTTCATTCAATACTTTTTGCTGTAGATCGTCTCCGCACCATGATCGAATAAAAATTAATAAATCAGAACTCATCTCACTGAAAACTGTGGTTTGCGGAAGCTTCAAAGACCCATTTTGCGATTGAGTTTCATAATTCATTTACAATACCCCATATTTTTTTAATTTTATGAAGGCTTTACGGTAATAATCACCATCTTCAAGATCAGTTTCAATAATTTTTTTCCATTTTTCTTTAGCTCCTGGACGATTTTCTGATCCGTCAACGTTACCAAAGTTTTCATCAATAATAGATTCTTGATAAAGAACTTTAACCTGAATATTTAATTCGTTAGTGTATTTGTCAATTTTGGTTTTGATACTTTCATTGTCAGGATCAAAACTTAAAGCTCCTTGTAAGGATTTAACTGCATCTCTGATTTTTCCACTTTTAATAAAATCATCAGCTTCACTTAAATAACGTGTATTTTTTTGTGTCAAACGTTTTTTGATGTATTTAATTCTATCTCCGGCGATAACTTTAAGATTTTCTGGATCTGGATAATCAGCGTCAACCACTTTTTGGTAGGCCGATAGTGTTCTTTTCGGATAACCAGTGGCTTGAATCATTTCAGCTGTTTGAAATAGTGACCGTAGAGTTTCAATCTGGGCTTGCTTCAGTTTTTCCTTTTCTTCAACAGCAGTTCTGTCAGTAATTATTTTATCAGCGTCTGCAAGCAATCTTAATCGATCAGGATGATCTGGATTAATCACTGTGATTGGCGCTAAACATTCTTCGATCTGAAACTGAGTGACTTCAGAATTAATTAATTTTTCACATATTGCTGCTGTTTCTTTTATTTTTACTTCTTGTTCGGCTTCTTCTTTAACACGACGTTCAGCTTCTTGTTGTGTAATAATTGTTTGTTCGCCGTTTTGCGCTTCTAGTTCGTAGACTTTAGAATCTTTATAGCCAGTTTCTAAAATTTTATGTAACTGTTCTAAATTTTCGCGTGCAATGGTAAACTGCTGCTGTTTAATAGCCTTTTCAGCAAATGTGTATTTAGAAATAACTTGTTGCTGTTCTTCAGGTGTTAATCTTAAAAATGGATCAGCTGCGTCTATTTGTCCACGATTAGCCATTTGTTCTTGGGGTTCATTAATCATTTCACTTAAAAAATAAACACCGACTAAAAGAATCAATATTGTTGAAAAAAATAATGGCTTATTTTCTTTAAATTTATTCCAACGTTCTAGATTTTCACTGACTGGCTGTTGTTGCTCAGGATTTTGAAAATTATAATATTCACTATTCTGACTTTGATCATTTGGCATTCCTGTAAAGGGACCACCATTGGGATTCAATTGGTCATTATACTGGGGCTGTTCAATTTCTTGTAAAGTATTAAGGATAGAAGCAGAAATATTTGCTGGATTTTCAGCATAATTTTCAGCAACTTCATCGATGTAAATAGGCTGCAACGGTGGTATTTCAATTTTATCAACACGGTACTGGAAGTTCGGGTCATGCAGTTCGAAATACATTGTGTTATCAAGAACAGTTAGTGCATCGCCACTTTTTAAAGCCTGAGGATCAGTCGATGAAACTGGCGAACCATTTAAAAAAGTTCCATTCACACTGGCTAAATCAATAATCGTGTAAATACCATTAATTTTACGCAGTTCAAATTGTCTGCGACTCACACGTTGATCAGGAATAATAATTTGGCAAGATGGATCACGGCCTGCAACCCATGTGTCGCCGACTTCAAGTCGTAGCATTTCACGGACTACGCCTTGTGCTGACATCATTTTGATGTAAGGCACTTGCTGAACAACTCCGACGACAGTTTTTTCATTTTCATTGATATCTGATGTTTTTTTACGAACTATAGAGCTGACTTCGGCCAATCCCACTTCATCGGCCAATAAAAATTCATACGGTGGAATTTGAAAAGTTTCATTGATAGACAAGACTGAATTTTCAACACGCTGACCTTGGTAGTAAATCTCGCCAAAGCGGGATAATGAAGAAACTACCCAATTGTGATCTTCATATTTTAATTTAAAGTGCTCTCTGGACACGCCTTTTTCAGCTTGCAATCTGATATCGCAACTTTCTTTACGACCACCAACATATTCTTTGTTGGGATCTAAAGATAGGTCGCTGATTTGTGCGCCTCTCAGTAAAATTTTAAGTCTCAGCATTAACGAATACCCTCAGCAGCTAAACGACATTTTTCTAACATGCTGACTGCTAATTGATAGCTTTGATCATTACTTTTGCCTTCAAGCATGTCCTTCACTTGTCGAAACAAGCTTTCACAATACTTAAAATTATGCTTCTGATAGTAGCTTTCTCCAAGCATTATTTTTGATTTAACAACTTCATCAAAGCGTACTTTTGACAGATATAAATGCCTTCGCGCTAAAGCGTGATTAGGATCTAAATTTAATACGACTTGAAAATTTTCCTGGGCTAGCGCGTACCCACCATTTTGATAATCTCGCATCCCTTTTTGAAAGTTTTCAGCAACTCTTAAGGCTAATGGCGAATTCTTTTGGTCAAGTAATATCTTACGACGCTTTTCCAGCTCTTTTTCCATAGCAGAACTTTGCTTAATGGCAAATTCATCTTCATACTTTAAAACTGGTTTCGCAGCTGTTTGTACTGGTTTTTTTTCAGGAATCATCAGAAAATAAACTAGACCTAAGGCCAACACACCGACAATCAGACGAAATCTTTTTTGTGGGTCAGAAAGAATATTTTCAATCGTCAACGGTTTTACATTTCGACTGACGTACTGCTGCTGCGACATCTGCGGGCCAACACTTCTGTTTGGTTGATTCGGAAAACCCATTAGTCGATTTATATTCTGTGGAGCATTGCTTATTGGTGCTGATCGTTGTACCGGCACAGCATTCGGCTGTTTTACTACAGCTTGTTGCATTGGCTTTTGTTGCGGCCGAATAGGCACAACACTTTGACCTAGCGAATACTGCACTAGAATTTCAGAATCACCTAAAATGAATGTAGAATCATTCGTTAGCTTCCACTTCTGAACAGATTCTCCGCCTACTAAAATTGAATTTTTCTGACTTAAATTACTGATCTCTAAATCTTGCTGGATTAATTCAATCCGAGCATGTTGACGACTCACTTGACTGTCATTAATCAATATCACATCATTTTCAGGGCCACGGCCGATTGTAAATGATTTTTTTTGAACGACAAATGTCACGCCAGAGTGCGGTCCTTTAAGCACCTTTAATCGAATCTGTAATGCGGGATTCAACTTCTCTGCAGCTGACAAATTTACTCCATCGTCACAATCTTGTTAAGGGTTACAAAATAATATTCGGGCTGACCAGAACCATCTGAACAGCATTGTAAATAAATTTCACATTCATACTGCGGAAACGGGATACGATCTTGCTGTTTTTCATACGGATTTGACTTTGCTCTATCCATTAAATCAGTTAAATTTTGCACTAAAGCGGGATCAATCATATCCGAATAATTTTGTTGAAGTAATTGATCACTCGTCATCTGCGCAACCTCTTCAAAAGCTGAATTACAGGCTGTGATTGTTCCCGATGCGGTCATCACTAAAGCTGGCTGCTGAAGCATTTTCATCATTTGACCAAATTCGATGTCTCTATTTTGTTTTGGTTTTGTGATTTCTTGATCACCAAGACCATTCCACATTCGATTCAACATTAAATTCACATTCGCAACAACTTTTTGAATTTCAGGATAATCAAATTGAACTTCCGTTCTGTCTGATTTATCTCGAAGCGCTGTATCGATTTGGCTATTTAATTGCTTCAATGGATATTCAATTAAGCGACCAAATAAAAAGTATAAAATAAAACCAAACACACCAGCAATCGCAAGTGTCTGCATAAATAAGCTAATAATTCTTTCATCATCAACATTTAATGAGCTGACATCATAATAAACGATCGCATGATATTTAATTCCTGTTTCACCAGTCACAGGATCATACGCACCAATTGGATATGATGCTCCAATTGTTTTTGAATCAATCCGTGCAAAAGTCGAACGACCTTCTTTGCGCGCAGTGATGACAAATGGCTTGGAACTTTCCCGGCCAACTTTTTCAGTCGGTGCTATGATTGCACCGTCAGAATGCTGAATAATCAAAGCCTCTTTAATGCCCTCTTCTTTAAGGGCTTCTTGCACTGATAAATTATTGAACTGACCTGTTAATAAAGCAGACTCATTAATTTTCGCCATCGTTCGCGCAACTGATTTAGCGCGCTTTGAAGCTTCAATTAAGTTTGATTCACGTAATACTGTTGTTAGCGGAAATATAGATAACAATGTGACCGCCAAAATAAATACAATTACAAAACCCATCAGTACTTGTTTGAAAGGAAATATGACAGCTAATTTATAAATAGCTGGCATGATTCCTTTTTCAATATAGTTTTCAATTTTATCTTTTAAACTGAGTTCAGCATGAAAATGATTTTTATTTTGCAAACCAAAATGCTGTGACTGTCTAGCCTGTTCAGTCGATAGATCATACATTTGTACGGCAGTATTACCAGTCATATGGCCTTGAGACATTTGAGGAAAACCAAATTGTGGCGCTTGCGGCGTCTGAACTTGGTGCTGAATTTGTTGATGACCCTGCGACTGAATAGTCCTATTTGTCGGCACAGGTGGTAACTGTGGCACTGCACTTTGCACGGGTCTAGAAATCACTTCTGGTTTTGGGATCACATCCATAATGACATCAAAAAGACTTAGCTTATCACCTAACTTAATAATCGAATTTTGAATTTTAACGCCATTTAAAAAAGTGCCATTGCTTGATTTCAAATCCACGACGACAACTTTATCTTTATAAACTTGAACTTCACAGTGCTCTTTAGAAATACCTAAAGATGAAATTTTAAAATCAGATTGCCCACCCCGTCCGAAAGTATTCTTTCCAGACTTAAGCTCAAATATTTGTCCCGCTTGCGGACCTGATAGGACTCTAATTGACCACATATATTTGGTCTCCAGATTGAATATTAAATTTAGCCACTGTTCCAGCAGGCATTTCAAAAACAGATGTGCTTTTCCAAAAAGGTCCTAAAACTCTAAACGTTTTTACTTCAGAAAAGGCTTTAACAACCACTAAATTTTTATCGACAAACAAGCAATCAATTTTAAAATTCATAAAACATGTGTGAATATTATTGCACGGCCTAATCCATAAAGCTTCATCAGCTTCTAACCTTTTTCGTCCTAATAAGCCTTTAGCTCGTTCAAAGAACGACTCTGCAACTTGCAGCCTTTCGCACATCAGAGTTGCGCTTTCAGCTGTTCCTTCGCCATGTTGGACTTTATAAAGTTTTGCCACTACCCGCCACCTGTTCCATAAAAGAACCCGACAAGAATCGGTCCAAAAACCATAATAAATACGGCCGGTAAAATAAACATCATCAATGGCAATAAAATTAATTGTGAAGCTCTGGCTCCGGCTTTTTCTGCACGAATAAATCTTTCCAAACGCATTTGAATGGATTGATCTTTTAGAACTTGTGAAATACTTGCGCCTGAAGCCTCTGCATCAATTAGCACGGCCACAAAACTTGTGATCTCTGGCATATCTAAACGAATGGCCATTTCTTTTAGTGCATCTGCTTTTGAAGAGCCCACTTTAATATCTTTAAGAACTGTTTTAAATTCCTCACCTAAAACAGAATTCGGATCATTTGTTTTATCGACAATTTTTTGAATAGCTCCAAAAAAATCTAATCCCGCCTCAACAGACAAAGCTAACAAATCAATAAAGAATGGCATATCTATACGAACACTCAGTTCACGTGATTTCTTAGCTGCCTTACAGTGCATTTCGGGCATAAAAAACCCAATCAAGCCAAGACCGATAACAACGTAAGTTGGCAAATCTAATTTTAATGAAAAATTCATTACAGCTAAGAAAATAGGAAACGCAATTCCTAAAAATATTTGTAAACCGATAAATTCATCTTCATTCAATTCAGAGCTCAGACCACCTACCTTGATCAACTGACGAATTTTAATTCTGTATTTAGGTGATTTAATTTTAGCTGCATAAGAAAGTGTAAACTGATGCACAAGCGGACGACAAAGATTGATCACACCATTTTTTGATTTAACAGGTTCAGTTCCACTGGCCCACTGTAATTGTGTTTCACCAGGTTTACCGGCCAACAAAGACGATACAAAAAGATAGACCGATGCACCAGCCAGTATTAAACCTGCAAATAACATCAGTTCTGAACTACCCATAGATCCTCTTTTGATTTATATTTATATTCATTATGGTTAAAACTAAAAATACAAAACTCATTATCTTGGCCTCGCAGTCGCCAAGACGTGTAGAAATTTTAAAAAAAGCTCAGTATTTTTTTGTCTCATTCCCTGTCTCTATATCGGAAATCCCGAATGAAAACCTAAGCTTAGATGAACAAATTTTAGATATTGCACGACGAAAGGCTACCGAATCAGCACGCATGTATCCTGATAAAAACCAGGATGCCGTCATTCTGGCCTGTGACACAATGGTGTGCTATCAAAATAAAGCCATCGGAAAGCCTGAAAACGAATTAGATGCATTTAACACTCTTAAAAAACTGTCTGGACAAAAGCACGAAGTCAAAACCGCTTTGATTTTAATCGACCTTAAAAATTCTCAAGAAATGTCTCATGTTGAGACATCTGAAGTTTATTTTAAAAATTTTTCCGATCAAGACATCAAAGACTATATTTCGACCGGCGAACCCATGGACAAAGCCGGTTCGTACGCCATTCAAGGAATCGGAAAAAAATTAGTTGAAAAGTTTATTGGAGACTACGACAACGTCGTTGGATTACCGCTAAAAGCTTTAGAAAATATTTTTAAGACACAAAAATGGGATTTACAAAAAAGTGTGAACAAAAATGCTGGCGAAGTGAGTGCTGAAATATTTGAAAAGAATCTTAGCTTTTACAAAAAGCAACTCTCATCAACACAAAATATTTTAGCCGTAAGCAAACTGCAACCCATTGAGAAAATCATAAATCTTTATAACGAAGGTCAAAAACACTTCGGCGAAAACTACATTCAAGAAGCCTTAGAAAAAATTGAAAACTTAAAAGACTATTCAATCACTTGGCATCTTGTTGGCCCGATTCAAAAAAATAAAGTGAAATACCTAAAAAAGAATTTTGCCTATATTCATTCTGTAGATTCTTTGGAATTAGCTGAACTGATTCACCAAAAAGCCAAAGATATTGATCACATTCAAAAAGTATTTATTCAAATTAATTTGGCGAACAACTTGGCCAGCGAGACCTCAAAACATGGCTTTGATCAAAGCCAATTCGAAAAATCTTGGGATCAGCTTAAAAAATTAAGTCATCTTGAAATCGTTGGTCTTATGACAATGCCTCCGTTGCAAAGCCAACCCAAAGACAACCGAACTTACTTTAAAAAACTTGTTGAAATCGGTCAGCGTTACCAATTAAGTCAATTTTCTATGGGCACTAGTCACGATTACCAGATTGCATTAGAAGAAAATGCGACATGGATTCGTTTGGGCACAGTTTTGTTTGGCGAACGACAAAAAATAAAGTAGTCTGTGCTTATCACAACTGGAGTTACAAATGACTCATCCACTATTGAAAACTTACAAAATCGGCTTTATTGGCACAGGTAATATGTCGCAGGCTTTAATCAAAGGCATGATTGAATCAAAAGTTTTACGACCAGAACAAATTTTCGCATCTAACCGCAGCCCTGGAAAATTAATTAAGCTTAAAGAAACTTACAATATCGAAGTTCGCGAACACAATGAACAAGTTATAGAAAACTGCGATATCGTGATTTTAGGAATGAAACCCCAAGATTTACCTTCAGCAATTCAAAATATGTCTTCCGCTTTTAATGAAAATCAAATTGTGATTTCTTTAGCAGCTGGAATCAATATGCACTCACTTAAAAAAATGATTCCGCATGGTCGGCTGGCTCGCATGATGCCGAACACACCAGCCTTGATCGGCCGTGGTGTTTTAGGGTTTTTATCTCATCCACATAACGATGATGTTGTTTCTGACTTGATTAAAGATTTATTTGCCGCTTTAGGTGTTGTTCTTGAAGTCGACAATGAAGATCAATTTGATGCACTGATGGTTTCCTGTTCAAGTGGTACAGGTTTTGTTTTTGAAATGATGATGTACTGGCAAGATTGGATTTCTGAACACGGTTTCACTGTCGAAGAATCAAAACAAATGACCATTGAAACTTTTTTAGGAGCTTCACTATTAGCAGCTCAGTCAATTGGCATAGACATAGAAGAACTTCAGCAGCGCGTGACTTCAAAAAAAGGTGTCACTGCAGCTGGACTTTTATCCATGCGCGAACTTGAAATAGAACGTGCTTTACGAGTCAGCTTTGAAAAAGCTGCACTAAGGTCCCAAGAACTCTCAAGACAAGTTTAGATTAGCTAAGACCAACGTCTATGCCCGTAAAAATAATGCCCTGACAAAAGTACAGTTAGACTTTCATTCAGTCGGGATTACTTTAAATTTCGGCAATTCTTTCCTATACTTTGATATAAGGCGAATACTCTTTTGAGGGCTAACAAGACTTAATAGTCCGTTATGTCAGTTTCACTTTTAAATGGGTATCGGTCACATTGTCGTTTAGTCATTGTCATTTTTGTTCATGGAGGAGCTTAATGAAACATTATCCTGCTGAAATTGCTAATAAAACTTTTGATCGTAAAATGATGGGTTTTGATCCAGATCAAGTTAAAGATTATTTAACTGTTGTTGCCGCACAACTAGAAGCTTTAATCATCGAAAAAAAAACTTTATCAGATGAATTACGTGATAAAAATTTACAACTTTTAGAACACAAAGACCGCGAACAAGTTTTAAAATCGGCAATCACTCAAACAACTGAAATCACAGCAAAAATGCGTGACGAAACAGAACGTGAATGTCAGTTAGTTTTAAATGATGCTCATCAAAAAGCTGAAATCATCATTCAAGATGCTAAAAATAATCTTCGAAAAATTTACCAAGAAGTTTCTGATCTTAAAAAATCAAAAATGCAATTTGAGGCCAACCTTAAAGCCATGGTTCAAGCGCATTTGTCTTTACTTGAACAAACTGAATCTTACTTGCCAAAAATGCGCATGACTCAGTTTGATCTTGAGTAAAACCAAAATAACTTCATTTAATAAACCAAATCGCCTCTCCCCTCATATCAGAAGGCTTCTTTGAAAACCAAAGAAGCCTTCTGTTTTTTTGGGGTATCGGTCACACAAATCACATCCATAGTATTTCCCACTCTGCGCTCGACAGTCCTCTCAGCCTGTTTTTCTTATACGAAATTTCACCTAAAGCTTCTTTTTCATTAAGCTGAATATAGTTTCTTACAATTTTATAGGCTTTATAACCACGCACCACGTGGCTAAACGGCCTGTACTTCCATAAACTCAGCTTTCGTTTCACACTTATATTTTTTTTATTTTTTGGGGTATCGGTCACATTTTTTGAACCATAATCACGAGCATCTATAACCTCGCGTAGTTTGTCTGTTTTTTTGAATTGTTGAGCGATCTGACCTGCGGCTACACGAAAGAAATGATGAAAGAAACTACGTCTACTTGTTCGCACTAAACAGTGAACGTGATCTCCTTGAATTGAAATTTGTTCGATCTTTACAAAAAATCGATCAGCATATTTTTGAATAATTTCACGACAGAGTTTAAAATTTTGATGGGTTCTGAGGCTTTGTGTTCGCAGAACGATTTTATTTATTTTAAACACAACATGAAGCGAATCTTTGCAGGATAAAGTACGACGGCCTCTGCCAAGTCGTTTTTGTCTGAGCACTCCACCATGCCTTAAATGATCTGATTGAGATGCCAGTTGAAACTGAGTTTGAATGCTTTTAAGGCTTTCTTCGCGACTGTGTATATATTTTGATTTTTTCATGTGACCTATACCCCCAATAAGAAGGTAAGACATGCAAAACAGCTGCGAAAGTAACGGCTAATATAACAGGCTTAAAGAGCAGATCAGTTCGAAAATCGGATTTAAGAATTTAATCTTCAACTATTTATTTTTCTTCTTTTTAATCTTTTTCAATTTGATTGTGTAATCTAGTTCATTCATTTGTTTTTTTAATTCTTGTTTTTCTTGACGATCACGCAGTTCTTGTTGCTCTTGTTCGCTAGCACTCGGCCCACTTTCTTCAATGGGTTGAACGTAACTATCTTGCGACGGTGTAACCGGCTTGAAGTAATCTTGATTTACACCATCTTGCGTATCTTCTTGAAATTGGCCCGGTGAAGTTGATTTTTGTTTTTGTGATCTTTCAACTGATCGTGGTTTTGATTTCGTAGAACCGCCGCTAGAACTTCCACTACCTGATCCACCCGAGCCACTGCCAGAACCAGAGCCTCCACTTGATCCGCCGAATAATCCATCAAATAATATAGTGACTTGGGCTCCACCGCCTATACCTTGTGACATGTTTGAACCAGCCACATCATAGACAGCATAAAGTTTAATAAAAGATTCATCAACTAGCGCAAAGTTCACAAAAAATTCGGAAGATAGCAAACTTGGATTAATAGAAAAATATTTTTTGCTGCCAGCATTCACATTCATTGTCACATTATCACGAACTAAAGCTTGATTGGTATACTTGTCATCTTTGACTGATGTAAATCCACTAATTGCAGCTCCTAAACCAAAACTTTCAAATCTGAATTCACCACCACCACCATAGGTCAGCAATGTTGAAAGTTCTTCGCCGCGTACATTGGCACCTATATATGCAAACGGATAAAAATCGTCAAAATCCATGCGAGCATATAAAGTAGGTTTGATTTCACTGGCGCCGTTAGAAGTTAAAACTTGATCACCGCTTTGCGATACTTTTTCAAGCGCATGCGAATACATCAATTCAGCAAATATTTGAAAATTTGATGTGTCTAATAACAAATAATCAGCACCAATATCGATACGATTAAAAACTGAATTAGTTCGTGTCGCTACAAAGTTTGATGATTCAGTGTTCCCCACATTGAAGGCTGCTTTAAAACCGAGACCATCAGAAAACCCCCAACGCACAGCCGATGAGAAATCAATAATTTGATAATAATTGCCGATGGCTAAGTCTGTTCTTTTTCCGTCTGCATCAAAATTAGCCGTTGATTTGTAATATTGTGTTTCAATATCTAAATCAAACTGCCCTTCTTTAAAGACCTGATAAGGCTTTGCCGCATACAAATTCATTGAACTGATTAACACAAATAGAAAAATCACCGTTTTATTTTTTTTCATAGCCACACTAGTGTATCTGAGTTTAAATGGGGTTGGGAGACGACAAAAGTCGAGATCAACAGATCAAAAACTTTTTTCACTGATTAATTCACCATGAAAAAACCACTCATAGTCATTTTTTTAACAGTTTTTCTTTACCTACTGGGTTTCGGAATGATTATTCCTGTTCTGCCGTTACTCAGCACACATTATGGGGCTAGTGCTTTTCAAGCGGGCCTACTGATGTCTTGTTATTCATTGATGCAGTTTCTATTTTCACCATTTTGGGGCCGACTGAGCGATAAATTCGGACGACGCCCGATTTTAATGTACTGCTTATTGGGTGAAGCCATTTCATATTTAATTTTAGCCTCAGCCCGTTCATTAGAAATGCTTTTTGTAGCCCGAATCCTGACTGGGTTTTTTGCGGCTTCAATATCAACAGCTTCAGCTTATGTTTCTGATGTCACGACTCCGCAAGAGCGTTCAAAAGGCATGGCTTTGATTGGTGCAGCTTTCGGAATGGGATTTTTATTCGGCCCTGCTTTGGGTGGTGGATTAACTATTTATGCTGAAACAATTTCGAGCGATCCTGGTTTTATAGCTAGTTTTTCATCTTACGGTGTAGCTTTACTTTGTCTGTTCACTTTTGTTTTTGCCTATTTTAAATTAACTGAATCTTTGAATATAAATGGTAAAAATAATCCAACCACTCATACAACACATACATCTGATAAAAAAAATCGCTTACAAACATTAACAAAATATCTACGATCAGAAACTGTCAGTCCGTTAATAATTATTTTTGGTTTGGCCACTTTAGGAATGGCGATGATGGAATCAACTTTGGTTCTTTACATGAGTTCAGTTTTTAATTGGGGCATTAAAGAAGTCAGTTTTGGTTTTGCTTATATCGGTTTGATTATTGTTTTTACTCAAGGATTTTTAGTCAGAAAATTATTACCCCTATTCGGCGAAAAAGTTCTTCTTGTGACTGGGATTTCACTGATGTCTGTTGGTTTTTTATTAATCGCTTTAGCCCCGAATATCGCAACAATGGCTATTGCAATGACTTTGCTTTCATTGGGTAACGGTTTATCAAATCCTTCAATCATGGGAAGTATTTCTTTACTAGTCCCTGAAAATGAACAAGGCCTTGCCTTAGGAACTACTCAAAGTTTATCAGCACTGGGACGCGTGATTGGTCCAGCTTTAGGTGGATTTTTATTTAATCAACTTGCTAAAAATTTGCCATTTCTTTTATCTTCAGCTTTAACAGCAACCGCAGTAATAATTATCTTTATTCTTTTTAAAAAACTACCCAGCGCTGGTAAAAAAAACACAGTGTACAGCACAGGTCAAAAAACTGAAAGCGGCTACATCAATAAAATTGGTTTCTATCAGTTTGATAACTTAGTGCAAGGGCGGATTCCATTTATGTTTCTGAACCTCAGTGCCGACGTTTCTGACTGGTACAATTCAATTTATAAATTGCATATTGAAACCTACCAGGTTTGCCTTAAAGAGCCCAACATTGAACAAGAACTGACATCTCGGCAAATCCCCTTGGACTTCGCGATACTAGTTTTATGTGATGACGGTCAAAAGTCTGAAAAAATAGCTCAAAATCTTCTCAAAAAAGGTTATACAAACGTCTACATGATCAATGGCGGTTATCAGCAAATGATGACCGATCGCAAATCTATCTGATAGACTACTTGGCATGACTACAGAAAAGACCAATCTAGCTGATCGTTATAGTCCTCACGATGTTGAATCGAAAATTTATCAATGGTGGGAAGAATCTGGTTATTTTAAATCAGAAGATCAATCAACGAAGCCCCCGTTTTCAATTATTTTACCTCCGCCCAACGTCACGGGTTTTCTGCATTTAGGTCATGCTCTTGATCACACCATTCAAGATTTATTAATTCGCTGGAAACGTATGAGCGGCTACAATGCCATGTGGCTACCAGGAACAGATCACGCCGGTATTGCTACGCAAACAGTTGTTGAAAAAGAATTAAAAAAAACTGGCGTCAATCGTCATCAATTAGGTCGTGAAAAATTTGTCGAAAAAATTTGGGAATGGAAAAATGAATACGGAAATCGCATTTACAATCAAATGCGCCGTATTGGTGATTCTTGTGATTGGGAACGTGAAACGTTTACTTTAGATGACGGCGTTTCAAAAGCTGTTCGAAAAGTTTTTGTTGATCTTCACAAAAAGGGATCCATCTACAAAGGCCTAAAATTAATCAACTGGAGCGGTCCTTTAGAAACAGCGATTTCAGATCTTGAAGTTGAACATAAACAAGTTAAAGGCGCTATGTACCACATCAACTACCCTGTTGATGGCACAAATGATTTTTTAACAGTGGCGACAACCCGACCAGAAACTTTATTAGGTGATTCAGCCGTTTGTGTACACCCTGATGATGAAAGATATAAACATCTGATTGGTAAAATGGTTTCGTTACCATTAACCAACAGAAAAATTAAAATCATTGCTGATACTTACGTTGATCAAACTTTTGGATCAGGTGTTGTTAAAATTACGCCGGCACATGATTTTAACGATTACAAAATTGGTCAGACTCATAAATTAGAATTTATAAATATATTAAATAAAAAATGTGAGCTGAATGAAAATGCCGGCGTTTACCAAGGTCTTAAAGTCGCTGACGCCAGAAAAAAAGTGATCGAAGATCTAAAAGCTTTAAATCTTTTAGTGAAAGAAGAGCCTTACATTCATTCCGTGGGTCACTGCTCTAGATCAGGCGCTGTGGTTGAACCGTATTTATCTGAACAATGGTTTATGAAAATGGATCAACTGGCAATACCTGCAAAACGCGTTGCTGAATCAGGAACAATTCGTTTCGAACCTGAATCATGGACAAAAGTTTATCTTCATTGGATGAATATTATTGAAGACTGGTGTATTTCACGTCAGCTTTGGTGGGGGCATAGAATTCCTGCTTGGCTTTGCACAGATTGCAACAAGTACACTGTTAGTGAAACTGATCCTACACAATGTTCACACTGCAACAGCGCAAAAATTTCTCAAGAAGAAGACGTTCTTGATACTTGGTTCAGTTCAGCACTATGGCCTTTTTCAACAATGGGTTGGCCAGATGACAGTGCACATGCCACTGAAACCCAAAAAACATTTTACCCAACTAGTTATCTAGTCACTGGTCATGATATTATTTTCTTTTGGGTAGCAAGAATGATTATGTTGGGTATCGAATTTAAAAAGGATGTCCCGTTTAGAAATATTTATGTTCATGGCTTAGTTCGCGACAGCCAAGGCCGTAAAATGTCTAAGTCTTTAGGTAATTCAATTGACCCGATTGATATGATCGACAAATACGGAGCCGACGCTTTACGTTTTAGTTTCTTGGCGCACCTATACAGCGGTAAGGATTTTAAATTTAGTGAACAACGTCTTGAAGGTTACAGAAACTTTATGAATAAGGTTTGGAACGCAGCACGATTTGGCTTGTCAAATCTACAAGATTTCAATGTCCCCAAAGAAGGCCTGAAAGCAATGCCCGCTAAAAACCATATTAGTTTATTCGACCAGTGGATTATTTCAAAATTAGCTGATGTGGAAAAAAATGTGCATCATTATTTGGAAACTGAAAAATTTTCTGAAGCGGCCACTGAATTGTATCAATTTATTTGGAATCAATTTTGTGATTGGTACATTGAATTTTCAAAACCAATTATTTCAACTAACCAACAAACAACTTCGACATTCACCGCGGAAGAAAAACACGCGACCCAATTAGTGATGGCTCATGTTCTTAATCGCATTGTCAGGTTGCTTCACCCGTTCTGCCCGTTTATCACTGAAGAAATTTACGCTAAACTTCCACTAAAAAGTTCGGCCTGTATCACCGATCAGTATCCAACAATTAAAAATGATCGTGATTTCTTAGCCCTTGGCAGTAAGCAAGCTGAACTTGAAATCGATATTGTTAAAGAAGTAATTACAGCGATCAGAAATATTCGCGGGGAAAACAGAATCAGCCCGGCTATCAAGTTAGTTGTTCGCCTGGGAGTCACACAAGATGCTGTTCAAAAGATTCTTACAACAAACCGCGCAGCGATAATGATGATTGCCCGTCTTGAAACACTTGATGTCGGAGCCGAAGGTAACATGATGAAATGTGCCGTGGCGCCAGTGACTGTGAATGAACAACACGTCAAAGTGATTATCCCACTTGAAGGGTTAGTTGATTTCAACGAAGAAATAAAACGGATTCAAAAAACAATCGAAAAATTAGAAAAAGATATTGGCTTATTAAATAACAAATTATCGAATGAAAAATTTGTGCAAAATGCTGATGAAGATGTGATCGCCACTGATCGGGCTTTATTAAAGCAGTCGTTAGTGCAAGTGATTTCATTGCAAGAGTCGTTAACAAGATTCGTCTAAAGGTGGCTGGCACCATTAGACGTTATGCGAAATAATTAAACTAAGTTAACATGAGCAATAACTAAAGCTGCTAAAACCATCATTAAAGATATATTTAAACCGTTCATAAAATCTCCTTGTTAGAGATTCTTATACAGATACTCACAGGGCATTTCGCCTGTCATCTTTTAGACAGGTACGAATTTCATGCGTATGATATTTTGGGCTTGTATATTGATTTTGGTAGGACTTAAAAATGCATAAAGCGAAGATGGGTATTCCCAGCTTCGCTTTATGAGACTTCTAACCTCTATTTTGAACGGAGGTCCGAATGTCGAATATAACCCCTAAACATGGTCTATATCGTCGTTTCGTGAAGCTAGCTTTAATTTTTTTAGGTCTGATTTATCAGATTCTTCAAATTTTAAAGTTACTTAAAGATCTGCTCAGATAGTCTGAATTTTTGTAGACTCACCAACCGTACATTGGTCTCTATAAAAGTCTAGGTTGGACTTAAAATCCATGAGGTTTTTTGTCTTACGGAAAGATGCAGCTGCGGAGTACCCACTTTTATTCTAAACACTCACAAGTAGACGAAGCCGTGTCTAAATCCACACAACTGACTGTTTGGCTATTGCGTGACAGGGTGAACGATTGAATGCGGTTATTGCGTTCGACGATGACGGTTTCTTCGCCCTCTTGAAAATAAGCGCGGCCGCCTTTTTCATTCGCTAAAAAACTTGAACCATCTTTAAGTGATTCAATAAATCCATCTGTTGGGTTTTTTGCTAGGTCTTTATCTAAAGTTTGTAATTCAGGCATGCCTTGCGCATTCATAAAATACAGCTGTACGTATTTAGTTGGCTTGTTGGGTTCGTCATAGTTAACTTCTGTGCGAATGCGCTTGGTTTTACCATCAGACATCTTCATGTCTAACTGGGTCCAATCATCCATCTGTACAACGATATCACCCAATGCTGGTTTGAGACTGACAATTAAATTTTCATAAGTGGGTTCGATGCGTTCGCTTTCAATGGAATTGTCAATTTTCAAACAGTTACCCAGTGTTTTAAGATGTTGGGAAAAATTAATTTCAGATCGTTCTTTTTCAAATTCAGTTTGTGCAGGCGCTGTCTTAGATGCTGAAATCACTTCAGCGGGTTGAGCTTTCTTTTCACTGTTCAATAAATTTTTATTAAGTGGCAAGTCAGAATCAGAGGCTGATTTTTTTTTGATGGATCTTTGGATTGAAAGCTCAGGTTCATATTTTTTTTTATTCTGATGATAAAGATACATCATGGCTAAGACAGTCACAAATATACCCAACAAAAAGTCTTTACGCATGAGAACCCTTTTTCAAATGACTACAGCTGTATATACAGCGACTACTTAACTAAACCAATTTCCCGTAATCTTTGCATCAAAAATTCATGAGCCGTAATATCTGTGTATTTAGCCTCAGGATGTTTAGAACCAACGCCCTTGCAAGATGGCAAACAACTTAATAATGATTCAGGATGTGGATGCATAAAGAACGGCATTGAATAACGTGATTGGTTTGTTCCATCTTGCGGATTAATCACACGGTGAGTCGTCGACGGAATCACATCATTTGTTAATCGCGCTAACATGTCGCCAGCATCAACTATTAAGGCCCCGAAATCTGTTTCAATATCTAACCAAGCCCCGTCACGGTCTTTAAGTTGTAATCCTGATTGCGTAGCCGCTGGTAAAATTGTGATAAAATTAATATCTTCATGTGCCGCTGCGCGAATACAACGTGGATCAACGCCTTCAGAAATTGGTGGGTAATGAAGTAATCTTAAAATTGAATTGCCTTCTTCTACCATGTTTTTAAAATAAGTTTTTTCGACCTCTAGCGGATAAGTTAAAGCTTCCATCATTTGAATACCAGCTTGTTCTAGTTTACTAAAAAGCTTTTCAAAAATGGGTCTAAATTCAGGAATAGAATCATCAGGCCAAATATTTTTTGGATAGTATTTACTAAAAACATGATCATCAGGAACTTCGCGACCAACGTGCCAAAATTCTTTTAAGTCTTTAACTTCTGCGCCTTTAGCATGTTCCGTTCCGAAAGCCGTGTATCCGCGCTGACCGCCGCCTTTTTCGGAAATATATGAACGCTTTTTTTGATCTGGTAATTTATAAAATTGTTCTAAAACTTGATACGATTCTTTAAGTAAAGATTGTGATACATCATGATCTTTTAAAATAACAAATCCGTAGTCTTTAATGCCTGTAAATAACTGCTCAATAAATTTAACTTTGTCAGCTTCAGAGCCTTGCGTGTAACTACCTAAACTTAATGTCGGAACTTTACGTAATGTGTTCGACTGTTCATTTGGCTGTACGTTTACTTTTGTATTCTGAGTTTGCATAAGACTCCCCTGCTATTATTTTACAGATTGATTAAAGCATAACTTGCTTGAATCTGCCACTTGTACAGACGTAAAAACAAGCTCCATGATGATTTTACACATGTTATAGACACAAGATGTAAAATGACTAGACAGTGATTTCAAAGACTTCAACGCGGTTCGCTGATGTAAACCGAAAGTGAATATCGCCGTCATACAATCTAAAAGCATGTTTATTTCGATATGGAGACTGCTCTTGGTTTTCAAAACCCCGATAAACTACAGGGCGCGGATCTTGTTTTAAGACCTCAATAATCACAGTGCGTAGCTCCTGCCTCTGTGACTTTGCGATCCATTGATTCAGTTTTTCATTGGCTGTCGCTGTAAAAACAACGTCTATGGGTTGCATTTGTGTATCTGAAGCCCAACCACCTTTGGCATTGGGATGACTTTCGAACTGGGGAAGATAGGGTTTAATATCTAATATCGGAGTCCCATCAACCAGATCCACACCAGATAAAATAATTTTATTTTTTTGAATGTCTTTAATTTCACAAAGCGACAACCCAATCGGATTAGGCCTGTGCGGTGATCGTGTCGCAAAAACTCCGATGGATTCGCCTTCTAATCTGGGAGGGTGAACTTTCGGATGATATTTTGTATTTTGGTTCAAATGAAAAACAAAAACTAACCACACATGTGAGTAGCCGTTAAGCCCTTGTAGCGCTGATTCGGGTTGCCATTCTGGTTTTATTTCTAATTCTGAAATCGTATTTTGCACTAAGCCAGATTGGCGCGGCACCCCGAATTTATCAGGGTAACAGGTTTTAATGTAGCCTATGGGCTGAAAAGAAAAAGAGGCATGTTCAGTCATCCCCCTTTTATATTTTTAAGTGTTGAAACTGTCTATCTAAAATTACCTGATTTAGCGGCTAACCCAACACGGTCTTTAATAATGATTTCTTTACCGTTAATATCGATTAAGCCTTCGTTCTTAAATTCAGTCAGATGGCGCGATAACGATTCGTTGATCGTACTGGCTAACTGGGCAAATTCGTTTCTTGTCAGCTTCAGATTGATCGAAACCCCATTTGGTGTTTTCACACCAAAGCGATCTGCAATCAAAACTAACTGATAAGCAATACGTTCTTGAACAGAAGCTAAATAGTGTAACTGGCTGATTTTTTCGTAGCTTTCAATGTCGACAACGGCTTGTTCCAAAATAGTTCTTACCAGTGGATGGGTCGATGCTAAAACATTTAAAATTGATTCCTTTGAATACAACCAAACGACTGTGTCTTTCACAGCTTTTGCGAATGAACGTGTATTAATTTGTCTGACAACAGCTTTATAACCAAACACTTCTCCTTGAGAAATTAATTTTGTGACGTATTCTGGTGATGTTGTGCGACCGCGTGAATTTTCACGATTTACAAAAAGTTTCACACAACCTGATTTCAAAAGATAAATCCCTTTCGGCATTTCACCTTCTTCAAATATTAAATCACCTTCATCAAATTTTAAAATTTCATAGGGCACTTCTAAAAGATTCATTGATTGCTGCACCACTTGTGCGGCTGAAGTTTCACCCAAATCATGAGAAGACTGCCCTGATGTATTAAAACCTGCCAAAAGACGAACTGACTGCTGTGCTAAATATGACATGTGTTCCTCCGCGCTTAAAAGTATGTTTAAATAAATTAGTTTAATGTTTATTAAACTTTCAACTATTAATATATTAGCTGAATTTTAGCAGCTTTCCACTAAAAATTGCGTGCTGATCGATGAATTCTATTGGAATATAGAAAAATGATAAAAATACAGACTAAATCGACTACATTAGTACTGACATTAATTATAACCCCATTTATAGCGCAACAAAGCCAAGCTTGGGGCGGTAGAGGCCATGACTCTATTTGCCAGGCTGCTGTCCATTTGGTGAAAAATCAAAATTTGAAAGAATACCTCAGTAACAAACCACAGATCATAGGTCATCTTTGCAATATTCCTGATACGTATTGGCGAAGTCTCTCACGAAATCTCACACAACACGGAGACCCTACTCATTACATTAATCCCGAAGCTTTAGGTTTAACGGTCAAAGATATTCCGACAGATCTAAAAAAACTTATCTACAAATACACAGGATCAGACAATATAGAAAAAGATACAGAAAAACTTCAGCAAAAAATAGTTTCAGTCCCTTTAGATATGGGAACTAATTGGTGGAGAGCCGATCAGTTTTATCGGTTAGCCATTGAAAGCGGAAAAAAGTTAAAAGATTCACCAGCACCAACGAATAAACTAGAACAACAAAATGAAAATTTACCTTACAACAAAGCTGCTTATGATATGCTAATTGCTATAGGAATCATGGGTCACTTCGTCGGCGATAATTCACAGCCACTGCATATTTCATCAGATTATGACGGCTATGCCGCTAACAGCGGTGGTATTCACGCCTACTATGAAGACGCTTGTGTCGCTGAATTCGGGCCAAATCTACAGGCTTTGATTGTTAAAAAAGCACAGCAATTAAAAAATATGAAATTTATTACAGCCATAACAACATTAGAAAAAATGAAAGCTCTTGGTGAAGTTTCATTATCAGAAGCCAAAGATATTTTTAAATTAGATCCGCTGATTTCACCATCAACATTAAAATTAGAAAAAGGCATGAGTCTTCGCACCGAAGCCAAACGCCAACCCCCAAGTGTTGGGCAAAAACGGTTTGAAAAATTAATCGTTACTCAGATGGCACGGGCCTCTTTACTACTTGCGAAATTGTGGGATGAAATCTACGAAAAATCTGGCTCGCCTGAATTGAAATCCTACAAAAGTTATCTTTACCCCTTAAAACCTGATTTTGTAATGCCTGATTACTATGATGTTTCAGCTGAAGGAACTCAGAAGAGATAGTTGAAGTTCATGTTTAAGTTTACAATTCACCAAATAAAAAAAGGCGACTTAATAGTCGCCTTTTTCGTAACGTGTATTAATTTATATTTAAATTAGAACGCGTAAGTTAAGCCAACAGTACCTAACATGTTATTAGCATTTAGGTTTTGAGTCCCAGCTAATAATGAACCGTCGATTGAAACTTTGTTAAATTTCAAACCAGCACCAGCAGCAAATGTAGTTGTATTTGTGCCTGGAGCAGTTTCAGTTAATGTACCAGTGTTGTCTTCAGTTTTTGAATCACTGATTAGAACATCTTGTGCAACTGAACCACGTAATGTTAACCAAGAAGCTGCATTAGCTTCGATACCAACCATTACCGGTAAAGACATTTTAGATGATTCATCTTTATTTCCTAAAGAATCTTCAGTTTTAGTGCTGTTTAAACCAACACCGTAGAAAAATTCAGAACCGTCGTTTTTAATAGTGTGAATAACACCGACTTCGTATTCATTTGATTTGTAATCTTCTTGATCTACACCACCAGAAGAAGTTTTGAAGCCGTTCATGCCGATTGAACCGTATGCGTATAAATCTGCATCAATCCAGAATCCACCCATTACATTGATGTTTGATCCAGCTTTGTATTCATCAGTTCCAGAAGTTACTTTGTCAGCTAATGACATAGAAACTGAAACATCCCAAGAAGCTGTCTGAGTACCAACTTTTAATAAAGTTGTATCTTCTTTTTGGCTGTTCTTTTTGTCGTTGTATTTAGAGTAAACTAAAGCCGCGCCAACATTCATATCGCCCATTTTCATGCCGTATGTAAGTTCAAGTGGATTTTGTTGCAAGAATGTAGCATTTCCTTCGTTTCTTAAAGCTGCGACATTTGCGTCGTCATGACCTAAATTTAATGCAAATTTAGCATCTCCCATTGTTCTTACTAAAGTTGCTTCTGCACCAGTTGCAGTAGAACTTGCTACACCGACTTGTGTAGCGCCTGACTCTAAAGTGACTGAATCAGCTACATTATGTAAATAAGCTGGATTCAAGTGTAAAGTTGCGCTGTCATTTTGAATGTGTCTAGGGTTACCTAAAGCATTCATTCTTGAACGAGCTGCAAACGATGTTGCTGTTGATAGCATAATTGCTACGACTAATAATTGTTTCATTCTGTTATCCTTTCATGAACATGTTCCTTAGAACATGTATGTTAAACCTATTTGCGTTAAAAAATTGTTACCATCTAAATTTTGACCCGCAGACGATCCAGTTAGACCGCTGAAGTTTCCATCTAATGTTAACTTGTCGTATTTAAGACCTGCACCAACTGATGCAAGTGTGTTGTTAGCTCCGTCGGCGAATTCAATCGAAGTATTGCCAGCGGTTTCTACCTTAGAACTATTGATGATTACTGTTTGTACTACTGAACCTCTTAGAACTAACCATGAAGTTGCTTCAGACTCTAAACCTATAGTGACAGGTAGCTGCATAGCTTTGATTTCAGTTTCACCAGAAGTTGCAGAATCAATTGTTTGCTTAACATTAAATAGTGATGCACCCACAAAAAGCTCATTGCCTTCGCTTTTCATTGAATTCACAACTCCTAAACGCATTGTTGTCGCTTTAAATTCAGGGTTAGATGCAGACTTAGTCTCTTCAGAGCCAACTGTTCTGAAGTCTGCATAAAAATAATTACTATCCATAGTATATCCAGCGTATAGACCTGTATTTGCTTTGGCTTTATATTCGATTGTTGTTCCAGAAGTCACTTTACTTGCGATCCCTTGGCCAATTGAAAAGTCTAAAGCACCCATGCGTCCACCCAAGCGAATGCCGCTAGAGCTTTCTTCACGGTCATTTTTTTTGTCTTTATAGTTAGAATAAACAAGTGTTCCAGCCCATGCTAAATCATCAGATTTACGACCGTAAGACAGTTCGATCGGATTCTGCTGAAAAGAAAGCTGTTGATCAGGTGATACTAATGTAGTTTGCGTTGTTGTTCTAAGTCCACCAACATAGCCAGCAGCATTGTCTGATTGGTGACCAATCGCAAAACCAATTTTAGCTTCGCCGAATGAACGCACTACCAAAGCTTCAGTGTTTAAATTTTTACAAGGCTGAACACCATTTAGTGCATTGCCATCACAATCAGGGGTTGTAGGGTATGCTGTTTCACCTGATTCAAGAGAAAAGAAATCACCTTGAGAAAACATATCTGAAGGATTTGTATAAATTCTTTGGACATCTATAATATGAGGAGAATTTCCTAAAGAGTTCATACGAGCACGAGTTGCGTTAGCTTGTGCTGTAACTAACATGAGTACTAAAACTAAAAACTTA
>JAYSQO010000036.1:0-13224 GCA_043721535.1 Bdellovibrio sp.
TGTAAGTTTTCTTAAAAACCCCATTATTTTGGCCTTAGATTTTGATGATCAAAAAACCGCTTTTGATCTCTTGAAAACATTAGGTCATTTAGTTGGCGCCGTTAAATTAGGACCTAGATTAGTTTACCGTTATGGTTCTGAATTTGTGAAGGAATGTGCAAAAACTTGCCCCGTGTTTGTGGATAATAAATATTTTGATATTCCATCAACCATGGTTGCAGCTGTTCAGGCTAGTTTTGATTCAGGAGCCACTTTGGTGACAGTGCATGCGTTATCGGGGTTAGAAGCATTAAAGCAATTAGCAGATCTTGAAAAAAAATTAAATCAAATCAGACCGTTCAAAACTTTAGCAGTGACTGTACTAACCAGTTGGGATGAAAAATCATTTCCACCGTCTTTTAAAGTTTTACCAGTTCAAGATCATGTTGTTGGTTTAGCGAACTTAGTTATTGAATCGGGTCTAAATGGAATAGTTTGTTCAGGTCATGAATTAAATTTATTAAAAGATAAAAATCTTTACAAAGTTGTACCAGGAATTAGGTTTACTTCTGATGTAGATTCAAATCATGACCAAAAAAGAGTGATGAGTCCAAAAGAAGCCTTAAGTTCTGGTGCGCAGGCGCTGGTTATTGGACGGGCTTTACTGCAATCAAAGAATCCAGAAAAAGATATTCAAGATATTCTTAATTAATCAAGAAGTAGGCTGTATGAAAAAAAGTAATTTTAAAAAAACATCAAATGCTAAAAGTTATTCAAAACCAGCGGGAAAGCCCACAGGAAAACCAGCGGGAAAATTTCAACAAAGAAGTTCGCAACCGCAAAATCATGCTCCAAGAAATTCTACAACGAATTCAAGCTTTTCATCGATTCAAAAATCATGGCGACAAATCACTGGTGTGCACGCGGTGAAAGAAGCTTTAAAAATTCACGGCGAATCGATTAAATATGCACTTGTACAAAAAGGCACAACAACGCAACAAGATACTCAAGAAATTTTAAAATTATTAAAAGATCAAAATGTTAAATTCGAAGAACGTGCAGAAAACGATTTATTTAAAATTTGCCCATCACACCAAGGTTTAGTTTTATTTTCTGACTTTAATCCGTCATTTGATTACACCACCGCTGGATGGGATGAAAAAAGTTTAGTTGTCGCCCTAGATGGTGTGGAAGATCCACATAATCTAGGTGCTATCTTAAGAACAAGTTGGTTGATGAATGTAAAAGGTTTAATTATTCCCCAAGACCGCGCTGTGGGATTAACAGCAACAGTTCACAAAGTCGCTTGCGGTGGAGTAGAACATGTTCCGGTTGCGAGAATAAATAACTTCAGTGATCCGTTTGCAAAATTAAAAGAAGCAGGCTTCTGGGTTTATGGATTATCACATAAAGCAAAAAAAACAATTTATGAAATTGATTATCCAGAAAAAGTGATTTGGGTTTTAGGCGCAGAAGATAAAGGTCTTCGTGTTCCCACAGAAAGAGTTTGTGATGAACTTGTTTGTATTCCGCAGTTAAGTCCTGATGCCAGTTACAACGTTTCAGTAGCGACGGGTATGGCTTTATCTGAAACAACACGACAGTGGTTGAGCAAAGGTTTGTCAAAACGACCAACAAAAGGTCAGTAGGCATTTATATCGTTACTAAAAGATCCTTTATTCAATGCGCCTGAGTTGTATAATAGGATAATCTCTTTAACTAGAGCCTCATCAACAGAGTTAGAAAATGAGTTAACTTTTGCTTCGCCCTGGATCTTTTTGGTAATAGCAGAAATAAGCTCAGGATCTAAATCATTAGAAAACGAAGAAAAAGCTGTTGAACAAATCATCATCATGCAGACATAAGCTAGATTAACAGCGACAGTTCATAAAGTTGCCCATGGTGTAGTAGAGCTAACAGCCCTACTCATTTTATAGCTCGTAATAAAGCTTTTCTAAACTAGAGCAAAGCCTAACTTAAACACTAAGGTCTAGTTATTTCAGCTTTTTTTTAAACAGCCGAAAAGCCAAATATGAGCTACGAACAAAGCTTGCAAAATATTGAAAACATCAAAAACTTTGTTTTACCTTATGGACACCAAGTAGCCGTATTTGATTTTCAAATTGATGGTTCTTTTCGGGTTGTTTTCTATGAGAATCTCACTGATCAAATTCATGACTCGCTCAGGGCTACAGCCTTGAGAAGAGGTTGTGCATTTGCTCATATTGAAAATGATAAAAACGATCAATCAACGTTGTCATACATAGATGATCACCAGATTCTTCTTTTTAATCTGACGACGAATGAAACTATTGATTTTTATAGAAAAAGACTAGTTGATAAAGAAAAGCTTAAAAAAGAGTTCGAAGCTCTGCTAAAGCATCTGAAAAATACTTAGTTTCAATTCAGTAGTTAGATCTGTAATATTTAATTCTTTATTAAGAAAGTTTGATAAGTGCTCCTCAAGATCAGGATATAAACTATAATCTGAAGGTCGCCATTGTCTGTTTTTTACTGAGCTTAGAAGCAGTTTTTGATCTTCTGATATTGCAGCGAAAAGCTTATTTTCTTCGATTATGAAATAGAGCTCAGTGTTTTCATCCTTAGTTTTGTTTGATTTGTTAAGATCACGTAATAATTTAAAATAATCCTGTTTGATCGATTCGTTCATAGGATGAAGGCTGTGCAAGTTGAATGGGTAGTCGTAATGAAAATATCATGAATGTGAGGGCCGAATTACGGATTTGTTCAGCTCTATGCAAAATCTTAAAAAGTATTTGTAATTAGGACCGGTTTGGACACTAGTATTCCCCAATGAGCTATCAACTAGAGAGAGGTCTAGTTATTTCATCTTTTTATTAAAACATCCGAAAAGCCAATATGACCTACGAACAAAGCTTGCAAAACATTGAAAATATCAAAAATTTTGTTTTACCCTATGGGCACCAAGTTGCTGTATTTGATTTTCAAAGTGCAAATTCTTTTCGGGTTGTTTTCTATGAAAATTACACAGATCAAATCAATGATCCTTTGATGGCCGCAGCCTTAACAAGAGGTTGCGCATTTGCTCACATTGAAAATGATAAAAACGATCAATCAATTTTGTCTTACATTGATGATCACCAGATTCTTCTTTTTAATCTGACGACGAACGAAACGATTGATTTTTATAGAAAAAGACTAGTTGATAAAGAAAAACTCAAAAAAGAATTCGAAGCCTTACTTAGGCATTTGAAAAATACTTAGTTTCAATTCAGTAGTTAGATTTGTTATATTTAATCCTTTATTTAAAAAATTTGATAAGTGCTCCTCAAGATCAGGATATAACCTGTGATTTGAAGGCCACCATCGGTTACCTTTTCTAGTGCATAAAAGCAGCTTTTGATCTTCTGATAATGCAGCGAAAAGTTTATTTTCTTCAATTATGAAATAAAGCTCGGTGGTTTCATTTTTTGTTTTGTTTGATTTGTTAAGATCACGTAATAATTTAAAATAATCCTGTTTGATGGCTTCGCTCATAGGATGAAGGCTGTGCAAGTTGAATGGATAGTCGTAATGAAAATATCATGAATGTGAGGGCCGAATTACGGATTTGTTCACTATCTAAGCAAGGTCAAAGCAATTTCTGCTGCGAGTAAAAAATGAGTTTGACCTGACTTCAACAATCCAGTAGAAATTTCAAGTTACTAAAATTTGTGGCTATTTATTTAAGTCTTAAGTTTAAAGCTAAAACTGACAATAAATAGTCTCTTTTTTTAGGCTATGCTGGCATAGCTCAATTGGTAGAGCAGCTGATTTGTAATCAGCAGGTTGCGGGTTCGAGTCCCATTGCCAGCTCCAAATTTTTGCGAGTGATAAAATGTTGTGGTCCGCCCTTGTTTTTAGTGACCGCACAGCATGGACAGGTGCCCGAGTGGCTAAAGGGGGCAGACTGTAAATCTGCTGGCTTCGGTCTTCGAAGGTTCGAATCCTTCCCTGTCCACCATTTTACTAGTCGCAAGAGTTTGGCGGGAGTAGCTCAATTGGCTAGAGTACCTGCCTTCCAAGCAGGGGGTTGCGAGTTCGAGACTCGTCTCCCGCTCCAAATTTTGAGGGTTCTTTGAGAAGCGGATTTTTATTTAACAATAAAATGAAGTCGAAATTGGCCCGTGTAGCTCAGTGGTAGAGCACACCCTTGGTAAGGGTGAGGTCGTCGGTTCGGCTCCGATCACGGGCTCCACACTGGTTATGAAACAGAATTAGTATTTTTAACGAGATATATAATTGTGTGCCTTAAGTTTTTTGTTGTAAGTGTTTGCTAAAAAAATAACAATCATTCTCTGCAGGAGGAAATTATGTCTAAAGAGAAATTTAACCGTTCGAAACCGCATGTTAACATCGGTACTATTGGTCACGTCGATCATGGTAAAACAACACTAACTGCTGCTATCACGACTACTCTTGCTACTCTGGGTAAAGCACAAGCTATGGCTTACGATCAAATCGATAAGTCACCAGAAGAGAAAGCGCGTGGTATCACTATTTCTACGACTCACGTTGAGTACGAAACTGACAACCGTCACTACGCTCACGTTGATTGTCCAGGCCATGCCGATTACGTTAAAAACATGATCACTGGTGCCGCTCAAATGGATGGAGCAATTTTAGTTGTTTCTGCTGCTGACGGTCCAATGCCACAAACTCGTGAACATATCTTACTTGCTCGTCAAGTTGGTGTTCCAGCTCTAGTTGTATTTATGAATAAATGTGACATGGTTGATGACAAAGATTTACTTGAGCTTGTTGAAATGGAAATCCGTGAATTATTATCTAAATATGAATTCCCAGGTGACACAATTCCAATAGTTCAAGGTTCGGCTAAACTTGGTTTAGAGGGTGATACTTCTGAATTAGGCCGTCCATCTATCATGAAATTAATGGAAGCTTGTGATAAACATATCCCTGAACCAGTTCGTGCGATCGAAAAAACTTTCTTAATGCCAGTCGAGGACGTGTTCTCAATCTCTGGTCGTGGAACAGTTGTTACAGGTCGTGTTGAGCGTGGTATCGTTAAAGTAAATGACGAGATCGAAATCATCGGTATCAGACCAACTCAAAAAACAACAGTTACTGGAATCGAAATGTTCCGTAAATTGTTAGATGAAGGTCGCGCAGGAGATAACTGCGGTGTTCTTTTACGTGGTACTAAAAAAGAAGAAGTTGAACGCGGTCAAGTTTTAGCTAAACCAGGTTCAGTTAAACCGCATAAAAAATTCAAAGCAGAAGCTTACATCCTTACTAAGGAAGAGGGCGGACGTCATACTCCATTCTTTACTAATTACAGACCACAATTTTATTTCAGAACGACAGACGTTACAGGTGTTGTAACTCTTAAAACTGGAACTGAAATGGTTATGCCTGGTGATAAAGTAGAAATTAACGTTGAGCTAATTACTCCAATCGCTATGGAACAGTCTCTACGTTTCGCTATCCGTGAGGGTGGTCGTACAGTTGGAGCTGGTGTTGTTGTTGAGATCGTAGAATAAACTTTAAGTTTAACGATTAAGCACAATAAATAAGCACTATCTAAAAAACTCAAAGGGGACAACTATTTAGTTGTCCCCTTTGTCGTTTTGGGGTTATATTTTGCGTCTTGTGCGCATATAAAACGTCTATAGGGTAGTAGCTCCAGCGGTAGAGCGAGCGACTCCAAATCGCTAGGTCGTGGGTTCGAATCCCTCCTGCCCTGCCAATATAGATTACGTTTTGTTTGCGCCTATTAATTTTTATTTAGTTTGATATAAAATCAACTCAATAAAAATTGTTGAGTAAACATTAGGGGAATTCATGGATAAAACAAATTCAAAAATTATAACACTTTGCTTTGTTTCGCTTTCAGTTTTAGTGGGTTTTTCACTCTCAGTTTTATTAAAAGCATTATCGGGCGCGTTTGGAATTATCGCAAAATTATCGGACAATGATTTATTCAGACATGGTCTTCCAGTCGCTGTCGCACTAACATTATTTTTAAGCCTTCAATTTAATAAAAATATTTTAACGTGGTCTGATGAAGTCATCGCTGAAGTTAAAAAAATTGTATGGCCGCCCATTAAAGACACGCGAGCTATGACAATCGTTGTGATCATAATGGTTTTTATTTCTTCAATTATTATTAGTGTTTTCGATATTTTTTCAGGTTTCGTTTTAAACCAACTTATTAAATAAGGGGCTGACAATTGGATAATCAATCAAACCAATCTACTGCTGCAAAACCACAAGAAAAAAAGTGGTATATTATTAATGTTCAGTCGGGCTGTGAGAACACAGCTAAATCGGCTATTGAAGAACGAATCAAAAAAAATAAAATGGAAAACATGTTTGGTGAAATTCTAATTCCAGCAGAAAACGTTGTTGAATTAGTTAAAGGCCAAAAAACGACAAAATCTCGTAAGTTTTTTCCAGGTTATATTTTCGTACAAATGATCTTAAGTGATCAATCATGGCATTTAGTTAAAAATTCTTCAAAAGTATCTGGCTTCGTTGGCGGCGCTAAAACAAAACCACCTGAAGTTCCAGAGCACGAAGTTATGCGTGTGACTCAGCAAATGGCTGGCCTTGGTGAAAAACCAAAAGCCAAAGCAAATTACTCAATCGGTGATCAAGTCACTGTTGTTGATGGGCCATTTAATAACTTTAACGGAACTGTTGAAGAAATTAATGAAGACAAAGCTAAAGTTAAAGTTCTTGTGTCGATCTTTGGTCGACCGACTCCGGTTGAACTTGATTTTATTCAAGTTGAAAAAGGATAGTTAGTTTATTTTTTAAATTCAAATCTTCATTGGGAAGATTTGTGATTATTAACCCTTGCAAAGTGGGATCTTATGGCAAAAAAAGTTACAGGTATGATCAAATTGCAAATACCGGCAGGGAAAGCTAATCCAGCTCCTCCCGTTGGACCGGCGCTTGGACAACATGGGGTAAACATCATGGAATTTTGTAAACAGTTTAATGCGCGCACTCAGCCGCTAGGTGATAGTATTATTCCTATCATCATTACTGTTTATCAAGATCGATCGTTTACTTTCATCACAAAGACGCCTCCGGTATCTTCATTGATCAAAAAAGCATTAAAACTAGAGTCTGGTTCAAAACAGCCTCAAAAAGATAAAGTCGGCAAAATTAAAGCTGACCAAATCAGAACAATCGCAACTACAAAGTTGCCTGATTTAAACTGTGTAAAAGTTGAATCAGCTATGTCTCAAGTCGCAGGTACAGCGAAGAGCATGGGCATAGAAGTACAGGAATAGGTAGGAAGTATGTCAGGAAAAAAATACGCTGCCTCTTCAAAAAAAGTAGACAGCCTAAAAAAATATTCTTTCCAAGATGGAATTAAGTTAATCACTGAAGTAGCTCCAGCTAAATTCGATGAATCAATCGACGTAGCTGTGCGCTTAGGTATTGATCCAAAACAATCAGATCAACAAGTTCGTGGTGCAATCGCATTACCTAATGGTCTTGGTAAAAATGTACGAGTTGTCGTTTTTGCTAAAGGTCCAAAAGAAAATGAAGCCAAAGAAGCTGGTGCTGATTTCGTTGGAGCTGATGACCTTGTTGAAAAAATCAACGGCGGTTGGTTAGATTTCGATAAATGTATCGCGTCTCCGGACATGATGGCGACTGTATCAAAAGTTGCTAAAGTTCTTGGGCCTCGTGGTTTAATGCCAAATCCTAAAGTAGGAACAGTCACAATGAATATTGGCGATGCTGTTAAAGCTGAGAAAAAAGGTAAACTTGATTTCCGCGTCGATAAAGCAGGTATTATTCATGCCTCTATCGGTCGCAAATCAATGGGACCACAAAAATTAAAAGAAAACTTCGATATTTTTATGGCTGCTGTTGTGAAAGCAAAACCAGCAACATCTAAAGGTATCTACTTACGTTCTATGTTTGTGTCTTCGACAATGGGTCCAAGTATCCGTTTAGATGCAAATGAAGCAATGGCAGGTTCTGAAGAATAGTTTTTTAATCCATGATTAGGATAGTCCTAGTCATGGTCATATAAATCGCGTCAGAGACAGTCGATGTTCAAATGTGAACTTAATTGCTTTTTTAAAAATTTAAAAAAGCAGTCGACCGAGACGGGTAATCTCAAGGCTGTTATTCTAAAAATAACGACCCTCAAGTAGATCAATCCGAAACTGATGCCTAAAGACAAACGAAAGGGGATTCTTAATGCTAAGAGCAGATAAAGAAACAGATATCAAATTGATCTCTGATAAAATGTCGCAAGCTAAAGGAGCCTTCATCGTAGACTTTAAGGGCATGAAAGTGGAGCAAGTTACGAATTTACGTAAAAAGCTACACGCTGCTGAGTCTGAGATGAAAGTTGTTCGAAATACGTTAGCTAAGCGTGCGTTCAAAGGTCACCCGGTTGCAGAAAAAGCTTTAGCCGATCAATTAACTGGTACAAATGCGATCGTCTTCGCATTTAACGAAGTTATTGGCGTAGCTAAAACTTTGGCTGAATTCGGTAAAGACGTTGAAGCTCTTAAAATCAAATCAGGCATGATGGATGGAGAAGCTCTTGATCAAGCAAAAATCAAGTTCTTAGCGACATTACCTGGTAAAGATCAATTACGTGCTCAATTATTAATGTTAATGAAAGAGCCAGGAGCAAGACTTGCTCGCGTGTTAAATACATACGCTACGAAAAACGACGCAACACCAGCTGCTGAAGAAGCTGCTGCTCCTCAAGCTTAATTGGCTTGAGCAAATAAATTCTTTAAGGAGATTAAAATGGCAATGACAAATGATCAATTAGTAACAGAATTATCGGCGAAATCAGTATTAGAAATCGCTGAATTAGTAAAACAATTAGAAGAAAAATGGGGCGTTTCTGCTGCTGCTCCTGTGATGATGGCTGGCGCTGCTGCTGCCGCTGTTGAAGAAAAAACAGCTTTTGACGTTATCTTAGTTGAAGCTGGTCCGAACAAAATCAACGTGATCAAAGAAGTTCGTGCGATCACTGGTTTAGGCTTAGCTGAAGCAAAAGGTTTAGTTGAAGCTGGCGGAAAAGCCGTTAAAGAAGGCGCAACTAAAGAAGATGCTGACAAAATGAAAAAACAATTAGAAGCAGCTGGCGCAAAAGTTACTATCAAGTAATTTCTGTTTTAGTTTTGAATCGGAAGAGGTTTTTAAGTCCTCTTCCGATTTTTATATTTTTAAGATTTAAATATTTAATGTGGGCCTTGGATATTCCCCCCGAAGCGAATACCCGTAAGTTGTAATACAAGTTGCAATTTACAACTTAGCTTTTTAACAAAGCTCATGGAGAAAAAAGACGATGGATAAAACTCCCGTTACGGCCTCTAATCTAAGAATTAGAAAGTCATTCGCAAAGAATAAACAAATTATTGAAATCCCTAACTTGATTGAACTACAAAAAAAGTCATATGAAGCTTTTTTGTTGAAAGATCTAGATGCTGACCGTCGTGGTATGGAAGGCTTAAACGGAGTATTCAAATCTGTTTTTCCTATTTCAGACTTTAACAACACCTCATCATTAGAATTTGTTAGCTATACGCTAGAGGCATCAAAATATGATGTGGATGAGTGTCGTCAAAGAGGCATGACTTATGCTGCGCCAGTTAAAGTCACTTTACGTTTAATCGTATTTGATGTGGATGAAGAAACGGAAGCTCGTTCAATTCGTGACGTTAAAGAACAAGAAGTTTACTTAGGTGAAATTCCTTTAATGACTGCGAATGGTTCTTTTATTATCAATGGAACAGAACGCGTTGTGGTTTCTCAGTTACATAGATCTCCGGGTGTGTTTTTCGATCACGATGGTGGTAAAAACAATGCTTCAGGTAAATTAATTTATTCAGCACGTGTAATTCCTTACCGTGGTTCTTGGTTAGATTTTGAATTCGATCAAAAAGACGTTATTCACGTTCGTATTGATCGTCGTCGTAAATTCCCTGCAACGATTTTATTAAAAGCATTAGGTATGAACACCGAGCAATTGCTTGAGTACTTCTACGACTTAGATGAAATTTTTGTTAAGGGTAAACAATTATTTAGAAAATTAGATATCGAAAGAATGTCTGGTCAACGTGCGATTGCTGACATCAATGAACCTAAAACAGGTGAATCGATTGTTAAAGCAGGTCGTCGTATCACACGCGCTATCGTTAAAAAAGTAAAAGATTTAGGAATCACTGAAATCGAAGTTCAGCCTCAAGATCTTGAAGGTAAAGTTTTAGCAAAACCACTAATCGATGAGTCAACAGGTGAAATCATTGCTGATGCAAATGCTGAACTATCTGTATCATTAATTAAAAAAGCATTAGCTGCTGGTATCGAAAATTTCTATTTAATTTTCTTCGATGGTTTAACAGTTGGTCCCTTCTTAAGAAATACATTATTAGTTGATAAAGTAGGAAACAAAGAAGAATCTCTTCTTGAAATCTACAAACGTTTAAGACCCGGCGAACCAGCAGTATTAGAAGCTGCAGAAGCTTACTTTAATCGTTTATTTTTTGATCCCGAAGCTTACGATTTATCAGAAGTTGGTCGTATCAAGATCAATCATAAATTTGGTATTTCAATGGAAGAATGTCCTCCAAGCTTCCGTGTATTAACTCATAAAGATGTTTTATCAACAGTTAAACATTTGATCGATCTTAAAAATGGTCGTGGTGTTGTTGATGATATCGATCACTTAGGTAACAGACGTGTTCGTTCTGTGGGCGAGTTGTTAGAAAATCAATATCGTATTGGTTTAGTTCGTATGGAAAGAGCCATCAAAGAAAGAATGTCATTACAAGATGTTGAAACAATGATGCCTCATGACCTTGTGAATGCAAAACCAGTTAATGCTGTGGTTAAAGAATTTTTCGGATCTTCTCAGTTGTCACAGTTCATGGATCAAACAAATCCGTTATCTGAAATTACACATAAACGTCGTTTATCAGCTCTTGGGCCCGGCGGCTTAACAAGAGATCGCGCTGGTTTTGAAGTACGTGATGTTCATGCGACACATTATGGTCGTATTTGTCCAATTGAAACTCCTGAGGGACCAAACATTGGTTTAATCGCTTCATTATCAACTTATGCGCGTATCAACAGCTATGGTTTCATCGAAACACCGTACAAAAAAGTTGATAACGGTAAAGTTTCTGCTGAGATTCACTACTTGTCAGCACTTGAAGAAAGTGGACACTACAAGGCGCAAGCGCCTATTGATGAAAAATACAATAGAGAATTAGCACCTGGTAATCACACTGTTCGTCGTGACGGTGAGTACGAATTAGTTGATCGTGAAAAAGTCACTTTAATGGACGTTTCACCTTCGCAATTAGTTTCTATTGCCGCTTCATTAATTCCATTCCTTGAGCATGATGATGCGAATCGCGCGCTTATGGGATCGAACATGCAACGTCAAGCCGTGCCGTTATTAAAATCAAGAGCACCATTAGTTGGAACTGGCGTTGAGCGTTTAGTTGCTCGCGATTCAGGAACTTCAGTTGTAGCTAACAATGATGGTATCGTTGAAGAAGTAGATGCTTCTCGTATCGTTGTTCGTCGTTTAGCAAAAGGCGGAGAGCTTGGAGCAAACGTTGATATTTACAATTTAACTAAATATCAAAGAACAAATCAAAATACATGTTTCAATCAAAAACCGATTGTTAAAAAAGGCGATAAAGTTTTTAAAACTGACATTATTGCTGATGGTCCTTCAACTGAATTAGGTGAATTAGCACTTGGACAAAATATCCGTGTCGCGTTCACTCCGTGGATGGGTTATAACTTCGAGGATTCTATTTTAATTTCTGAAAGATTATTGCAAGACGATACATACACTTCAGTTCACATTGAAGAATTTGAATGTATCGCGCGTGATACTAAATTAGGAAAAGAAGAGATCACACGTGATATCGCCAATGTGGGCGAAGAAGCGCTTAAAGATCTTGATAGCTCAGGTATTATCCGTATCGGTGCTGAAGTTCGTCCAGGTTTTATTTTAGTTGGTAAAGTGACGCCAAAAGGCGAAACACAGTTGTCTCCTGAAGAAAAACTTTTACGAGCGATCTTTGGTGAAAAAGCTGGTGATGTACGTGATACATCATTACGCGTTCCATCTGGTGTTTACGGAACAGTCATTGATGCGCAGGTTTATTCACGTGAAGGTTCTGATCGTGATGAACGTTTAGCTGTGATCATCGAAGAAAAACGTAAAAAACTAGAAAAAGATTTAGCGATCGAACAAAACGTTATCAAAAATAATGCGATTGAAAAATTACGTGAAATCGTTGTTGGTAAAAAAACAACGGGTTTATTATTAAATGAAGATGGAACTCAAAAATTATTGAATAAAGGCCAAGACATCACAAATGCTGACCTTGAAACAATTCCATTTGAATTATTAAGCTACATCCCGCTTGAGCAAGAATTAGAATACCAAGTGAACAAAATTATTGATGGAGCTCGTAATCAATTAGACGCAGTTAAATTAGTATTTAATGAAAAAATTGATCGTCTTAAAAAAGGTGATGAATTGCCTCCTGGAGTTATTAAAATGGTTAAAGTTTACGTGGCTATTAAGCGTAAACTACAAGTCGGTGATAAATTTGCCGGCCGCCATGGTAATAAAGGTGTGGTTTCAAAAGTTCTTCCAATGGAAGATATGCCTTACTTAGCAGACGGATCTCCGGTTGATATGGTTCTTAACCCACTGGGCGTTCCATCTCGTATGAATATCGGACAAATTCTAGAAGTGCATTTAGGTTGGGCTGCTCATAACTTGGGTAAACAAATCGGTGAACATTTAGAAAATTATAATGCAGAACTTTTAAAATCTAAAATGAAAGAGATTTTTGAAGATTCTGAAATTGCTTCAAAAGTTGAAAAAGCCGATGAAGAATCAATCCGCAAAATGGCAAATGCCCTAAAAGAAGGTATTCATGTTGGAACTCCTGTGTTCGACGGAGCCAGCGAACAAGATGTTCGTAACTTATTGAAAAAAGCACAGTTAGCGTCTACGCAATCTGTTCTATTTGACGGACGTTCGGGCGAACCATTTGCGAATCAAGTGACAGTTGGAATCATGTACATGTTGAAACTTCATCATTTAGTTGAAGAAAAGATCCATGCGCGTTCAATTGGACCTTATTCATTAGTTTCTCAGCAGCCTCTGGGTGGTAAAGCACAATTCGGCGGTCAGCGTTTAGGGGAAATGGAAGTTTGGGCGATTGAAGCATACGG
>JAYSQO010000037.1:0-13064 GCA_043721535.1 Bdellovibrio sp.
GCGAACTGGAGCAAATAAACTAGCTGAAACCGAAAAATAGTTCGCAGAGCCACCTAGTGATTTTTCAACTTTTCCTGACGGGGTTGTTACTGAATCATAGGCTAAGCTGCCCACTACTAAAACTTCTGACATTGGTTCCTCCGATTTTTGAATTTGAAATATCCATAGTTTCTGGTCGATCAATTTTTGTTGTTAACTGACCGCATGCTGCAAAAATATCCCGACCCATTGTTCGTCGTAGTAAAACCTGTGCGCCTAATCGCATGGCTTCAGTGTGAAACGCCTGCACAGTGGCATCATCAGGCCGTTCAAATCCAGAACCTGGGTGTTCGTTGAACGGGATTAAATTAATTTTACAGGGCACATCTTTTAAAAGTTTAACTAGTTGTCTAGCATGATCAATTTGATCAGTAACACCTTTCAATAAAACATATTCCATCGTGATTTTTTCACCAGTGGCGCGGTAGTAACGTCTACATTCGTCTAATAAATCTTTAAGTGGATATTTTTTATTGATCGGCATAACTAGCGAACGAACTTCGTCACTATAAGCATTAAGACTGACAGCTAAGCGCACTTTCGCTTCAGCGACTTTATACATTTCAGGAATAAGACCTGATGTCGAAACGGTGATTTTTTTGCGTGATAAGTTAATTCCCCACGGAGAATGAATCACTTCGATCGATTTAAAAACTTGATCTGAATTATCTAACGGTTCACCCATACCCATGAAAACGATATTGGTAATACGTTGACCTTTTCCTGCTTTATTTAAAGCATCATAAGCCACCATAAACTGTCCGACGATTTCACCAGCAGTTAGCCGGCGTTTTAATTTTTGTTTTCCCGTGTAACAAAACTGGCAGGCCATGTTACAGCCAATTTCAGAGGACACACAAAGTGTTAGGCGATCATCAGAAGGAATCAAAACAGCTTCAATCGAGTTGTTATTTCCAACATCAAATAAAAATTTCTGTGTTCCATCAACACTGATTAAATGTTTAAGCACTGGAGGTAGTTCAAAAGAGATTAAATTTTTTAGTTCGGCACGTAAATCTTTTGAAAGATTCGACATCAATTCGATGTCTGTTACGCGGGCTTCATAAACCCATTTGAAAATTTGTTGAGCACGAAATTTTTCTTTGCCATATTTTTTAAGATAGGCTTCTAAATCGGGCAAAGTGAAAGAGTAAAAATTGATCGGTTCAGGTGTTGTAGAAACAGATGGGGATAAGACAGCTTCTTTTTGCTCACTTTGCAGTTCGGTAGGCGTCATTGGCCCTCCTTTTTGTGACTTATTACAGTCGATTTAATTTGAACTGATGTTTAACCAAAAAGTCGGACTTTGTCTAGCAGCTGACTAAAATGAATGTAAAAAAGTTATGTCGACTGAATCGTGGCTTTTAGTTCTGCCATGTCACAAGGAACACAGCCTATCTTGGCCACAACGATTCCCGCTGCATAGTTAGCTAAAACACAGGCTTCAGCAAGGCTTAATCCCGCTGCCACACCCAGTGATAAAGCGGCGATAACAGTATCGCCGGCACCAGTCACATCAAACACTTTTTTAGCAAACGTAGGAACTTGAACAACTTGGGAATCACTTGAGAAAATCGACATACCGTCTTTACCTTGGGTTAAGACAACGTCTTTAGCACCTGTCATTTTTTGTAAAGCTTTGCCCACGGTTAATACACGTTCATTAAAGTTTTCAATATCTTCTTCGTGAATTTTCGTCAGAGCTAGGGCTTCATTGTAGTTTGGTTTGATCAAATCAACACCTTTATAAAAATCGGCGAACTTTGTTTGATGGGGATCTACCATAAGATATTTTTTGTGTTTTTTAGCGATTGAAACTATTTTTTCTATCAAAGCAATCGAAAAAATACCTTTAGCGTAATCTTCTAAAACAACAATATTCACTGATGGCATTAAGTTTTCAATTTTAGCTAATATTTTATTTTCGGTTTCAATAGATAAATTTTTTCGGACTTCGTAATCAACCCGCACTAAGTGATGATGGCCTGTCATCATCCGTGTTTTTCGGGTCGTCGGACGGCTTTGATCGATCACTAAATTTGTATGACCCACTTTTGATTCAGATAATAATTTTTTTAAAATTTCAGCACCTGCGTCAGCGCCAATCACAGAAACTAATTCAACTTGCCCGCCAAGGCTAACAACATTCTGGGCTACGTTAGATGCTAAACCTAGGCATTTGTCTTCGCCAGTGACTTCTAAAATAGGAACAGGAGCTTCAGGGCTGATGCGTTTTACAGAGCCAGTTACATATTCATCTACACCAACATCACCAACGACCATAATTTTTAGCGCCGAAAACAATGACATTTTTTCAATGAGTTTAGACTTTACTGCCTGATCAATTTTGAATTGGGTTATTGCGTTTGACATAGAGTGCGTCCTTCAATCATATTCTGCTTCATTAATATGCGATACGTTGATAGAAAACCACAATTTCAAAAAAACCACAATCTCATTTATAAACCAGCTTATATTACTGCAGGTGAAAAAAATGAAATCATCAACTATTTAGAATCTTTATACCCTATTTGGGAAATGCGTTTTTCCCCGTCTAATCCTCCTCCTGAAGGAGAAAATAACAGATCCTTGCTGCGCCCCGTGTATTGGCTGGGCAATTGGCAATTTGCCTGTTTGAATTACTATCACCCACCCAAGGGCATTGAAAATCGCTGTGTCGAAGCTGAAAATTATCCACCGGTGATTGCCAAAATTGTACAAAAAATTGAAGCTTTGGTTCATGAAAATTTCAGTGAAAAAGATATACCTCGTGGTTGGCATTTGAATACCTGCCTGATTAATTTCTACGGCAACAAAATTGATCCACAAAATAAAACATCAACTGACGTGGCCCGTGTTGGTGAACATAAAGATTTCGAACCGGGGCCAGTGGGATCAATTTCGTTCGGTGAAAAAGCCATGTTTCAATTTGTAAAAAGCGAAAGTAAATCTAAAAAAAGCGAAGTGGTTTTACAACAATGGTTAGAAGATTCATCATTGCAAGTTTTCGGCGGAGATAAATTTAAAAAACAATTATTTCACCGCGTTCAACGTGTTGAAGAAAAAGGTTTTATTTTTAAAAACATGAAGACGACTGATTTCGAAACCCGCAGAATTAATTTTACTTTCAGGTATGTCCCAAATGACCATATCAAATCTTTTTCAGAATTACCGCAAAAATTGCAATCCGATATTAAGCCTTATGTTCAAGAATTGTCGAAGAAGTCAGATTTCTGGAAGAATCAGTTAATCTGAATCCGAAGTTCGGTTTTTTGTTATGTGTTTATGTGTATTAGGCTCAGCTTTGTTTTTGCACTGATTGCAAATCATGAATGAAGCTATCAAACAAGACTATTTTAAATTAATCAGAGATCTAAATAAATCGAATAAAACAAAGAACGAATCTACAGAGCTCACCTTTATAATTTTGGAAAATAAATTTTTTGCTGTAGTTTCGAACGAACGTAAAGCTCTTTTGTGTCAAGAAAACGACAATCATTGGTATCCATCAAATTACAGCGTTTACACAGATTTAGAAGATCATATAGCTCATTTTCTAAATAATAATAAAAATATTACTAATCTAAATCATGAGATAAAGTTAAGTATTTTTAAGTTGCTTGATTAAACTCATTAACTCATTTTTAAGTTTATTGCTGTCGACTGTTTTTTTGCTGTGAAATTGAATAGTCTCGTTTAGCCCGATATTGAAACTTAATGTTATATTATTATCTATATATGATAACAGCGGAAGATCATTTTTATCATTTTTAATGAGAGCATGAGGGCAGTTTCTATTTAGAGCGTCGGCTCGTAATTTGTCGTTTTCTAGATATGTGCTCTTTGTGAAGAAAACTATTTCAAACGAATTCGCAATTTTGAAGTCGAAAAAAATAATATAGTCACCATACGGCAAAACAAAGTTTTTGATGTTTTCGATATTTTGTAGGCTTTGTTCGTAGGTCATAAAAAACTTTTCGGTTGTTTTTTATAACCACTGAAATGGCCTAGACCTTAGTGCGTGATCATTCCCCGTTTAATCATTTCAACTAAAAAGGGCCATTGGTATTCTGAAGCCAACCCACAATGAAGACCGACTAGATCTATAAATTGAATATTTTGAAAGCTGCCTGGTTGTTTTTTACTTCTGATCATTTCTGTGTTGATGTCGTTAGCTACTGCTGGATCATCCGGTGTTGTGTAAATAGTGATCGGTGTTTTGTTATTAATATAAAGCGACCAAAAATCATTCAATTCAAAAAAAGTTTTACTGGTGTTAACGTGATTGACAAATTTTTCAGGCAACTGTAAATCTGGGAATTCAGTATGAAATGTTTTAAATTCGAGAACGGGTTTAGATTTTTCTTTATTCATTGTTTTTAAAATTGCTGGTAAGAACTGGGGTTTAAAATCAAAAACCATAGGCCAAACGTTGTAATTTATTTTTTCAGCTAATTTTGGAATACGAATGCGATTCCACACATCCACACCGACTTGAAACAATCCTGCATTGCTTAATCTTGAAAAGTTTTTTTCTAAGTTCACAACAGGGCAAAACAGCTGCACCGACGACAACAATGGTTTTTTAGCTGATGTGGTTTTTGATTCTTCATCTAAGTACTGTGTGACAAAAGCACCGTGCCCGCCAAGGCTTACACCAACTAAATGAATATCTTTGATTTGCGAACTCCATAAAAACTTTTTCGTTCGAATCATTTGTAAAATAAAATATGTTTGCAGCCCTTCTTCTATTCCACCAAAACTATAATCTTTATTCGTAGATAAATGACCATGACTGGTTAAATTTTCTAAAACTAAAATGTGATAACCTAGATTTTCATAAGCTATTTTAGCTAAAAATCGTTCTGCGAAAAATTCATCAATATTACCGTGTATCCCTAAGCGAATAATCACTAATGGTTTCAACCCTTGCTGCAAGCCGAGAAAACCTCTAATTTTCAGATTCGGTTGCAACTGAATTTGTATTTTTTGAAATTGTTTTTTGTCACTCATGTCAAAATCAATCCAAAGTTTGCTTTTACTACTATCGATGATTGAAAGTTTTTCTGGCAATTCACATTTTTCTGGATCTAGCTTTTGTGATGAAAAAGTAAGCTTGCAAGACTCTGTTGCAGTTTGTGTTGGCTTCCAGCCCGAAAGTCCAGTCAGAATCTGAAACAACGGTTGAGGATAAGAGGTTATTGGCGCTTGATTCGAAATATCGGTAACTTGAACTGCGTTGCCAGTTGAAACGCACAGCTGCATGAAAATCAAGATTAGAGTTTTAGCTCGACAGAACATAGTGCTTTTTTTACAATAGATTCATTTAAATTTAAAGGAGTATTTCCCATGACCGCACAAGACAACTTGAATCCGCACGCTGAAGCACACATGCATGGTCCGTTATTTCAAAATACATTAACAACTTTGAAAGAAGCCGCAAAAATTATTAATTGTGATCCAAATATTTTAGAGCGTTTGCAAAGACCGCGCAGATCAATCACTGTTTCAATTCCTGTCCGTATGGATGATAGTTCAGTTAAAGTTTTTACAGGTTACCGCGTTCAGTACAATGCGACTCTTGGGCCATACAAAGGTGGTATTCGCTATCATCAAAATGTGGATCTTCCAGAAGTTGTGGGATTAGCGGCTTTGATGACTTTCAAAAATTCAGTTTTGGGTTTACCACTTGGTGGGGCGAAAGGCGGCGTTTGCGTTGATCCAACACGACTTTCTCGAACTGAAAAACAAAATTTAACTCGTCGTTATACTTCTGAAATTTCTCATTTTGTTGGACCGACAAAAGATATTCCAGCACCCGATGTGGGAACTGACCCGCAAACGATGGCGTGGTTCATGGATACGTATTCACAAGAACAAGGTGGTTATGCACAACCTGGCGTTGTCACTGGAAAGCCTGTTGAAATTGGTGGGTCATTAGGACGCAATCATGCCACTGGATTAGGTGTGGTTTATGTATGTGAGCGCGCTATGGAAATGAAAGGTCAAAAAATGAATGGTAGTAAAATTGTCATTCAAGGTTTTGGCAACGTTGGATCTTTTGCGGCTAAGTTTGCTTTTGAGCGTGGCGCGCGTATTATCGCAGTCAGTGATGTGTCTGGTGGATACTTCAATGGCGATGGCTTAAATATTCCTGAATTAATGGACTATGTAAAAATGAATAAAAATTTAAAGGGTTACGAGAAAGCACAACTTATTTCCAACAACGATTTATTAGAACTTGAATGTGATGCTTTGTTACCATGTGCTTTAGAAGGCCAAATCGATAACCATAATGCTGAAAAAATTAAAGCTAAATTTATCATCGAGGGCGCGAATGGGCCTGTGACAAGTGATGCAACTAAAATTCTTCACAAACGCGGCGTGTTCATCGCGCCAGATGTTGTTGCCAATGGTGGCGGCGTGATCGTCTCTTACTTTGAGTGGGTTCAAGATATTATGTCGTTCTTCTGGGACGAACAAGATGTTGATACAAAACTTAAAGGCATTATCATAAAAGCTTTTGATCATGTTTATAAATTTCATCAAGAAAAAAATATTGATATGCGTTTAGCTGGCATGGCCGCATCTGTTCAGCGACTTGAAAAAGCCATGCTATTACGTGGTTTATACCCAAGATAATGTCCACAATCACTCAACTGGCAGTTCAAATAGCTAAAAAACCTTGGCTTTGTTTACCTGCTGGTTGGGCTCATGATTTAAGCCCCTATGGATTAGAAATTTATTCACAAATTTTTGGTGATGTGACGACCCCGGCTTGGAATAGTTATAAATATAAAAATCTTATTTTCAAAAATCGTTTAGGCATTGCTGGTGGAGTCGATAAAAATGCTGACTATCTGACGGCGTGGCAAAAAGTCGGTTGTGGTTTTTTAGAAATTGGTACAGTTACACCGAAAGCTCAAAGTCCAAATCCTGGCATGACCATGAGACGTGATATCAAAACTGAATCTGTCTGGAACAAAATGGGTTTTCCATCAGCTGGCAGCGACGAAGCCTATTACAATCTTAAAAAATACAAATCTGAATCAAGCTTACCTGTGCTTGTAAACATCGGAAAAAATAGAGCGACAGCAAATGAAGACGCCAGTACTGATTATGAAACTCTTGTTGAGAAATTCTCTGATGTTGCTGATGCATTTGTAATTAACATTAGCAGCCCAAATACTTCAGGCTTAAGAGATCTAGCCAAGCCTGCGGCCTTTGAAGGTTTTTTAAAACCGATCACGCAAAAACATCAGTCTCTGAGTTTAAAACAACCTTTATTCCTAAAAATCAGTCCTGACCTTGAGTCCACAGAGCTTAAAAACATTCTTGATGTATGCTTAAATCATCAATTGGATGGTTTTATTTTAACCAACACAACTATAGATCGGACATTGACCCCTTTTTACCCTATTGATGGTGGAATGTCGGGAAAACCTCTCAAAGAAAAATCTCTGCATGCGTTATACACTGCTAAAAACTACTTAGAGCAAAAAAATGAAAAAAAATGTTTAATTTCCGTCGGTGGAGTGATGACAGCTGACGATGTTTTTGAAAGAATAGACAAAGGTGCTGATTTAGTCCAAGTCTATTCAACTCTGGTTTTTGAAGGACCTGGCTTTTTTAGAAAGGTCGCAAAAATTGCCAAACACAGATTCTCAGGCTAAAAAAATAATTAAAACTAAAAAGCACTGGATTCCTGTTGTTGCTGGCCTCATTAAAAAAGGCGATTTAATTTTAATTGGCCAAAGACCAGAAACACACACTTTAGCAGGTCTTTGGGAGTTCCCTGGTGGAAAAATCGAAATGGGTGAAACTCCAGAAGAAGCTTTGGCCCGTGAACTACGAGAAGAACTTGGTATTAGCGCCGAAATTGGTGAATTAAAAATTGCTTGCACACATTCTTACGGCGAAGTCGGTATCATTATTTTATTTTATGAAGTTTTATTTTGGAAGGGCGAACCTAAAGCCCAACACCATACAAGCTTAGACTGGATCAAACCATCGACGCTAACATCAAGAAATATTCCGGAAGCCAATCGTAAAAATTTACCCCGAATATTTAAAGCCTTTAATATTTCACTGGACAGTCAGTCATGAAAATCTTGATCGTCTGCACAGATTTACTCACACAAGCCGAACTTTTAGCTGCTGAATTAGTTAAGCTGGGCTACAATCCAGAAGTCACACAAAGTCTTCATCCCGCACGATTGATTTTAAATCGCTATGATGTGATTCATTTTATCGAAAAACAGTATACATTCAGTTTGCAAAGATTGTTATTTATATTAACTGCAAAATCACTACGCATTCCAAATCTATTAACCTGTTACAGTTTTAGAAAACAAACTAAAGCCCTTGCGCATTCATTGGCCTTGTTTGATGCCCTGACCTGTTCGTCAGTCACTGATCTTAAAAAGTTAAGACATTTTAACGGATCAAAAATCATTTTACCTTTCATTCCGAACAATCTGTCAGCGACTAAGTCCGAAGAAAAAGTATCACCGTTATCTTTTGTTTTGCCAGTCACTTCTGCTTTTATTGAGCTTCATATTTTTAAAAATCGATTTGGTCACTTAAATGAAAATTTTTTCTATGTTGACGCAACAACTTTAGCAAAACTCAGCTCTAGTTCTAAAATAAGAAAATATTGGGATGCATTTACATCTCGAAACACTTTTGCAAAACAATTCATTTTGATCACAGAAAAATCCACTCTAGAAAATATTTTGCATACTGAAAACTGCCGAATCCTTTTAAGTTGGACTGAAATCGATAACTTACAATTTGCCATCTGGATCGAACATTCACTAAAAACAAACTCAGTCTTAGTGATGAATGAACAACAGGCCACTGGCTTTGCTCCGTTCTGGCAAAATGGCAAAAACTGCATCATCACAAATAATTGCAAATCCATTCTTCAAAAAATAATGACTGACACTCAACAAAATCTTAGTCCTGTCATTGATGAAAAACTGAATGACTTAGCCCGCATTTATTTAAAGATTTCTCAATTAAAATATTCTCTTCTTAAAAGAAATCAGGCCTCATGAGTGAAGAAAAAAAACTTCGCATTTGTTTGATTGGTCAGAAAATACATGTGCAGAGTCGTTCGAGTGACACCGGTCTTTTATGGCCACTGGCCCGGGGGTTATCGAATAAAAATCATGAAGTCACAATTATTTCTTCAACTTCTCCGATGAAAAAAGCTGAAATTTCACGCGACGGGGTTAAAGCTTACTATGTCTTCGACCAAGGAATTCCTTCAAAAAATGTCCGATTTGCGGATGCGGCTCATAAAAAATTTACGGCCCTCCATCAAGAAAATCCCTTTGATATAGTTCATTCCCTTGATAATGGCGGTTACAAAATTGGTCGGCATAAAAGAAATTTTAAAACATGTATCGCCTATGATGTTCAAGCTATCACTATGTCGCAGTTATTTGCTATTTTAGCTGAAAATGACGGAAGTTTAAAATCACAGATTAAAACTTTATTTAAATTGGTCTACCGTTTTTTACAAAATTACTTTTTTCATGATCGAAGTTTACTAGACACTGCGGATGGGTTGTTTGTAACAACCCCACAGCAAAGAACGCTTTTAGAGCGTTATTATTTGTATCCTGATTACCACACCTACACTGTACCTTACGGCGTGAATTTGGGCGATTTAGCCCCCCGTGAAGAATCGAATAGCTTTAAAATGAAATTACAATTGCCTGAGGATGCTCAATTTATTTTAGCGGTTTCTGATTTTACCAATGCTCAAGAAGTTAAACCGCTATTAAAAGCTTTTGAGAAAATAGTTTTAAAAATTCCTAATATTTATTTAGTTCTTGTGGGCGATGGACCCAAAGTTAAAGAAGTTGAATATCAAATGCTTCAATATGTTCTGGGTAGTCGTGTGATTATGACTGGGCCACTTCCTGCAGAGGGTCTGCTTGATTTTATTTCAGCATCGAATGTTTATATTGATCTGAGTTCCCGCTCGACAGGGTTAGAGCCCAGTCTTATTGAAGCTATGGCTCAGAAAAAAGTAGTGATCGGTTCAGAGCTCAGCCCAATTTCAGAAATTATTGAAGACGGGCTTGATGGGTTTTTAATTCGCCCTGCTGATGATATAGCTTTAGCCCAATTATTCAAAAAGATATTCAAAGATCAGAACGCTATGATTGGTCTAGGCGAAAAAGCACGTCATAAAGTTTTACAGTTTTTTAATCGCGAAAAAATGATTGAGACGCTTCTTATGGCCTATAGAAGTATTATTATGAAAACCAAATTTTGACTGTTACTGTTTTTAAATCGAACTAATGGCTTTTAAAACTTTATGAGGGCTACTTATAAGCCAGCGCAGTGCATAAATAACATCGTTTGCAAAAGACAAAAAACTCGCGATAATATCAGTGTTTTCGATAACTTAGTGGTTCACGGAATTCAGGGGATACAATGACAAAAGCTGATCTAATTAATTTAGTTTCTGATAAAGCTGGAATCACACGCGTGAAAGCTGAAGCCGTTGTAAATACTATTTTTGATACTATGGTCGAAGCTTTAATGAAAGATGATCGTATCGAAATCAGAGGTTTTGGTTCATTTGTAAATCGTGAGTATGATGCTTACAAAGGTCGTAACCCAAGAACCGGTGAAGTCATTGCCGTTAATGAAAAAAAGCTGCCATTTTTTAAAGTGGGTAAAGAACTTAAAGAATCTTTAAATAAATAGCTCTTTATTATTTCTGCTGTTCAACAGTGCTCTCAATCCATGTGCTATAACGATCTAAAGCCACTAGCATTGACGAATCATTACATAAATCTTTAGCTTTTGTTTCTGTTGAATACACCAGTGAATTCACTGCTGCTAGCTCTAGTTTATTATTCTGATTGAGCATCATCGCGCCGCCACCAGAATCTCCGTTACAAATCCCCGTTTTATCTTTTTGATCGATCAGAATATTACTGTCTTTGAACTGGTAACTAGCTTGATTGATCGTTGTTTTTCTAAGAGCAGTATTTGTTAAATTTGATACTTCCCCATATGACGTCTTACCGTAACCGTAGATGTAAATATCAGATTTTAAACTTTCAGGCGATTTTGCGATAGTAAATCTTGGGTATTTAGCTGGTGCCTTTTTTTCTAAGAAAACTAAAGCGATATCTGGGTTATAAGATGTTTCATCTTTAATATCAGAATTTTTAGCATAATCAGGATGAGCCACTGCTAAATTAGAATTGATAGCGTGACCGATACGATCAAATCCGCTTTCGCACGTAATATCAGTGTGAAAAACAGCCATAATTTGTTGAGCTGACTGTACGCAATGTGCTGCTGTGATCAATGTTGTATCGTTGATTAAAGTTGATGAACAAATTGAAATATTATTTTTTTCATCTTTAATTAATAACATCACTGCATGGTAACGACCGGCCTCTGTAGGCAGAACTTTTAGACCGTTCACGATTGAATGAATTGAAGATGATTTATAAGTTTGATAAAAATTCTGAGAAGCATTCATACACTGAGCGGTGAACACATCAACAGCCGGAGCTGTCTTATCGTAATTCGTCAATTCTTGCTCTGGCAAACTCCCCCGAGCCCCGTGATACTTATCACCGCCAGAACAAGAACTGAGAATACACATTGAAATAACACTGCCTATAAAGCCTTTGAATTTCAATCCCCACATAATTTCCCCAAACCCCATGACGTCAATTTCAGTCTAAAGAAAACTGATTTGTTACGCCTTTGTTGAGTGAGTTGTAGCGACTATTTTCGGCACTTTCCATAGAAATTTTTTCAACGTGTACTAAGCACAAGACTGTCTATGGATTTGACATTCTTTAAAGCCATATAGAGTCTTTCAACTCCTAATGCAATACCAGCTGATGGAGGCATGCCGAACTCAAGCGCTTTAAAAAAATCTTCATCTAAATGAATCTGTTTTTTTCCTGAAGTCTGCTTCTTTTCAAGGTCTTCTAAAGCCCGCTGTCTTTGTTCTTGGGGGTTATTGAGCTCGTGAAATGCATTCGCTAATTCTAACCCGTTCCAGTACGCTTCAAAACGTTCCGCCCAGCCATCAGAGGTCATTCGTGCCAAAGCTGCCTGATACGGTGGGTATTTTTCAACAAAAACCAAGCGGTCTTTGGGCCATTGGTTTTCAATTTTAGCTATAAAGATTAAATAAAAATAATCATCAATTGTTGTCGCTGACTGCACATCAATATTTAGTTTTTGTGCTAATTTTTTAAAGTCATCAATAGATGTTTGCGGGGTTAGATCAAACTGACAGTAGGTTTTAAATAAATCCTTCACGCTAAAAGTGAGAACCTCTTTAGGGCGTTCAACTTTCATTCGATCAGCTAAGTATTCAATAAGTTCAATCAAGTCATGCTTGATATTCGCTAAATAGGACATCGAACGATACCATTCTAACATTAAAAATTCATAATGATGACGTTCTGTTTTTTCTCCGTTTCTAAAAACCGGTGCAATTTCAAAAATACGTTCAGCCCCGATCGAAAGTAATTTTTTAAGATTTAGTTCTGGTGAAGTCGGTAAAAATAATTTTTTCTTCTCAGCACCCAGTTCGAAATAAGTTTCAAAAACCTCAATAGATGGTTCTGTTCCTGGACAAACCACTAACGATGCTGTCTTCACATCTAAAAAACGCTTCTCAGTAAAAAAGTTTCGAATCAGTTGGATGTATTCGTAAAAGGCCTTTTTTTTCAGCCAAGGGTTGTCTTCAGCTTTATAGAAACCAGAATCGTTTGTTAGGTTTGGGGCTAGAAGCACAAATTGACCTGCAGACATCAAAGCAATCAGGTCACCATCGACAAGAACATCGGATCCCTTGAATTCAGGCTGATCCTTAGATTTAAAATCAGCAACTAGATGCGTACCAATGCGCAGCTGATGCACCCTGCCGTATTGCAAAAAGCCTCTGGGGCATTCCGGGTATTTAATCCAGTGATTCGATAAATAATCATCTCTTGTTTTGCTCATTTTAAAAAGATGACTTATAA
>JAYSQO010000038.1:0-13033 GCA_043721535.1 Bdellovibrio sp.
CTTAAAAAAATTTCTTTCCTTGAAACATCGACGAGTGTTTTGTCAAGATAGGCCTCAGACATCACAAAATGTATTCCAAAATAAAAAAAGAGTATATCAATCTGGAGCCGGTTTTGAACTGAATATAAAGTAGCGGCTGCAGCCGTGGCCAGAGCCAGTAAAAAAAGTACTCTTTTTTTAGCTGTCTTATGCTTGAACTTCTGATGAATAGGTGCCAAAAAAGCCCAAAGTTGGTGGTCAAAAATTAAAACGACAAATAAGAGATAATACGTCATCCCGGAAAGTTTTTGTTTTCCCAAAGCAATTAGGAAAATACTTAAAAATCGAAAAATTTCATGGGAAAATGGCATTTCTACAAAGTTTAATCGAAGTGCGGTACCAAAACAACGCTCTGCGAGATGCGGCATTTTGAAATGCTGAATTCGAAAATGCATAGTGTTAGCGATGTCCAAAAAAACCGAATCAGGCCAATATAGTTTTCAGTATCGATTGGAAAGGGACCTCCTTAGAATCATCAGGATTCTCCGGAGCTTAGCCATTGAATTCCTTTCATAGTTTAAGGCTGTTAATGAAAAACAAACGCATCGATGGTCTTCGCGGTCTGGCGGCTATTAACGTGGTTTTAGCACATTTTGTGTCTGCGTTTTTACCTATGATGTTTCATAAATATTTACCAGCTGTTTTTCATGAAAACGTAAGCCCTAGCGTTCCTTTTCAAATATTTACAGCTCCCTTTATTTCGATTGTATATAATGGGCATTTAGCTGTTTTAATATTCTTTATTATATCCGGGTATGTTCTTACATTGCCCTACTACTCAAATGATTTTACCGACAATTTAGTGCTTAAGAAAAGATTGTTTGGCAGATACTTAAGGTTAAACTTGCCCATAGCCTTTGCTATTTTAATTTCGTACATAATTTACAAATTAGATTTGTACTCAAATGTGCAGGCCGCGGAAATTTCTGGTTCTATGAACTGGTTTAACCAATTCTATCCAAACGGTATAACATTAACACTTGCCGTAACTGAGGGTGTTTACACATCTATATTTTGGGGCGAATCTGTCCTGATTCCTGCTTTATGGACTATAAAGATTGAATTTATCGGTTCTTTATACGTACTGATCTATTATATTTCAAAATCGAAAATACGCACCCAGGTTCATTTGCTCGTCGTCTTGTGTTTAATTTATGCCGTACACCAACAAAACTCAATCTACTACTTTGCCTTATTTTTTGGATCATTTTTGACTAGGCTGAAGAATGTCCCCGTTAATAAGTTTTTCATTTTTGCTGTCGGTTACTACTTTGGAGCATTTCAATTCAAGTCACTTGGTTACGACTTTTTACCGGACTTAAACTTCTTGAATTTTGACATTTGGGATAAAAAGACATTCTATAATGCGATCGGTGCAGCCTTTATAACATTGGCCATTGTAAAGGGCTTTGGTTCTAAAATTTTAGAAACTCCATTCGCACAGTTTCTTGGAAAAATTTCCTATTCTGTCTACTTGATTCATACAATTGTTTTGTGTTCAATTACGTCGTTTCTTTATATTCTATTTCCGAAATATAACGTCTGTTTACTTGCCAACTTGGTGCTGTATTTAGTTATTTGTATCCTTGCGGCAGTTGTTTTTGAAAAAGTAGTAGATAGAAAATCGGTCAGCATTGCACGTAAATTTTCTGCTCGAATTTTTACGTTAAATTAAATCTGAATTGAGATCCACAAAGATAACCGGCTGTTCGTCACTCTTAAAACCCGATTTTGAAAACGCGTCATAGTCATATTCAATCTTAATTTTCTTTGGAGAACCTGAATCAGTCAACGCGAGTACGGAAACGCTCACATTTGCTAATTTAACAATATCTCCAACTTTTAAATGCGGATTTTTTTGAAAGTCCCTAAAATAATTAAACTGGGCAGAAACAAGAGAATCAGATTCTAAAATGAAATAGTTTTTTTCAGAACTGAATTTCACCTGAGAAAAGCTTTCGGCAAAGAAAACTATTTTTTTCAAACATGAATCGCTGATTTGTCCGGTCTTAGCATAATACAAAAACAAATATGGGTTCGGAGAATTGACTGCCAAAAATCTATTTCGGTCGCAATACTTGACTAGCTTTTGAGTCGGTCGGAGAACTGAATTTAACCAAGCGGCTTTCAGATTATCGAGGTTCTTAAAAAATGTCGCAAAAGTGATTGTACAAACAGTTATACAAAAAAATGAAAATATTTTTAAACTGCGACAATTGATCAGCTTGCATGCTTTATCAATTTGTAGAAGTGCGCCAATACTAAAAAATAAATGAAACAACGCCAAATATCTAGGGTTAAATACTCCCGCTGCAGCTGATAATAGGCCGCAATAAGCACAAATGAACCAGTGAAATTCTGGAAAAAATACTTTCATTTTAAACTGGGTCTTTTGAACAGCTATATAAGTAAATAAAATTAACAGACTTGCGGCAAAAAGCTCGAATATACTAAAGGTTTTTCCCGAAATCCAGTAGAGAGGGGCTTGAAAGGAATATTTTAAGAATTCAGCTAACCAATTGAAAGTTTGTGAATAAGGGCTGTAAAGACTGGCACTGTTTCGATAATCATAGTCAAAAACTGACCGATATATTATCCAAAGAACGGCGAATATCGTCATCATGAAGTGGATGTACTTACTATTTTTTAGATTTTTGTAATTAACAAAATATAAAGCACTTAATGCTATGAATTGTTCAGTGGATAGCACTGCTAAAATGAATAAAATAAAGCTACAGTTTAAATATATATTTTTCCGCGCTTCGTTTTTTAAGAATTTTACAAAACACAGTATGCATAGAATTGCAAAGAATAATGAAATTAGAATGTTTCTGTTATTAATAAACGATACGGGCGTCGAAAATATGGGATGAAATGAAAAAAATAATGTTCCGAAATATAGTATCGGGGACGACATTTCCAAATTTTTTAAAAGGTAAAAAAAGCTTAGCGAGCCTAAAAATAGCCAAAAAACGCTGTGAAGATAGTTCAGTCTCGCATCTGAGTAAAATAGTACATCATCTAGCAGCCTAAACGCGCCGGCAATCGGACGAAAACTCTTGTTGTGGATGTCAGGATGAGACCACCACGGTATCTGGCCCGCTTCAATGTATTCGGCCGGGGTTTTTTCATAAAAATCATTCGTTGGAGAAAAATACATTTTACTCAGGCGCTCGAAAGCGTTGATTTCCGGACTTTTGAAATACGATAGCTGATCATCAAACAGGAAACCATTAAGATAGATTTTCTGGTAAACGAGCCCCGTGATCAGAACCAAAAGAACTATAAAGAGACCGTCTCTCAATTTCATAAATTCAATTTAAACACACGCCGCTCAATTATATCAAGTTTGATAGAAATGGGTCAGCTGGTCGCCAATTACAAAGAATTGTTTGTTTCGGGCTTGACTGAGGGTGCTTATTGTAATGACAATTGTTTTAATCTAATTTGATATTTCGTCGATATACAAAGTATCGTAAAATTGTAGAATCAAATTCTAGATCGTTGAAGTTTAATGATAGGTGGACACTGATGCGAACATTAGTTTTGATTCTGACATTTATTATAAGTTTGCACCACATTGCTTGTGCGGACGAATACTATTTTATGTCCTTTAAAAACGAAAAGGGTACTGATTTAGGTACCGGATACATCAAGTATTTTCAATTGCAGTCAAAAGCGGGCCACGGATTAAAGTTCTATTTTAAAGTGCGGTTAAACGGCTCAAAGACGGAACAAGTAGGTTTCGAAAAAGTTGACTCAAATTGGAATTTGCAAAGTTTTCAACGTGATACATATGTTAACGGTAGTAATACTGAGAAAGTAACTGGTTCCATCACCGGAGATTTTTTTATCTTGAAACGATCAAAACGTGAAGATATAAAATTTAAAACTCCGGCAACACCTTCGCTTTTTTTGGCTCAGAAATACAATAGCACCAATCTTAAAAAGATTAATGTTTTTTTTGAAAACAACGGGCTCATTGAAATGATAGATATTTCAAAGCAAGATTTAGCAAATGGCGACATAAAGTTATCTTTAAATGCAAAAATAGATACTCAAAATTTTATTTTCAAAAAAAATTCAACGTTAGTTAAACTGGTAATCATAACAAAAGATGGTTCGAGATTAATTGGAACTTTTGAGAAATATGACGAAAAATTGCATCCAAAAAACTCTATGCAGTCTTTTTTTTCTAGCCAGAATTAAGTTTAGCTATTTTGTCGTTTTTTCTTTGAAAATTTGACGAATAAGCGCCCGTCCAACTTTAAAATGACCTTTCTTGTTCCAGTGAGAATCATTTACAAAGAACCAGCTATTTATAGACGATAATGGGTCGCTATTAATTTCGATAAATTCCGGAAAAAGATTAATGAAATTAATATTATTTTTTTCACACCAATTTTTCCAAATTGAAACCTGTTTCGAATGTAAGTCTTTTTTTAAAATCTGTTGTTTCCATGGATAAACTACAACTGTCATTTTAATGCTATATTTATCAAGTAATAATTTTATTCTGTTCATCTTCATAGTTAATTTTGGCACTTGGTCGCGTGCTGTTTTATTCCATACGTCCTCGTCAAAAGTCCAATCTGATCTTTCTCTTTGCAAATAGGCACTATCTTCGTTCTGTGGGCCTATTGTAAATGGATATATTTTGTTAAATATGTACTGTGTTGTAGGTAAGTATTTTTTAAAAAAATTTATTGCGTCAATAAATAAAAATGTTTGAGTGTAGTAACTGCTGACGTGGTCACCATTATCGCTATAGACAATTCTTTCATCCTGTAGATCTGATATGTCTTCAAACAATAGAACTTCATTGAATTTTAACCCTTTTACTTCTAGCAATTCTTTTAGCTTATAATACATAATAGAAAGCGAGTAAGTCGCAACCGAGGCATTTAAGAATTCGGTATTAACTGGTTCTCCCGCGATATTAAGGTCAAACATAAAGGTGTCTTCATACGGTAGTCCGTAGCCTTCCGCAAAACTATCGCCAATTACTAGAACTCTTTTTTTTGACGAAACAAGTGGAATGTCCCGGGGCAAAAGATCTTTGAACCCGAGTGAATTTGTACTAAATCTGTATTTGATTGAACTGCCCTTAACTTCACTTTCCGTGTTCAGCTGATTAGACAAAAGATCATGATGATAAATAGGGTGATAGATTCTGCTTCTATCTAATGTTAATGGCCATTCATAAACAAATTCGGTGCATTTGTTAATAGAATTGTCGACGACACAATATGCAGAAATAAAAATAATAAACGTAACTATCTTAAAAATGTTGTGCAACTAATTTATAACTCCGCTGATCTGATAAAATACAAATTTTCTTTATCAGGACTATCTAAGATACAGAAATACCATTTTTCGCGAAATGCAGCGGAGAAAATTCGCCTGCTGCTATGCTGGCATAGCCTTCGGTTACTTTCCAAAACAATCCGTCCGTTTTAGGAAAATTTTTTGCTATGGTCAAAAGCTTATCGATGTAATCTTTGTAGACACTCACATCTTCAAAAACCATAATAGAATAGTACTCTCCGCTAACTAGCCCGGAAGTTAGTGCTTTAAGCATACCGCCTGCGGCCATTCCCTCAACTAATGTTTTAAAATTATCGAACTCAGACCATGCCCTACAGTAGTTTTGAAGCTGCTGAGCTTGCGACATTTGATCTGTCGACCAATAAACTAGATATACGTTTTCGCTAACATTGTTTTCCTGGCAGCTCTTTAAATATTCTGAAACACTTTTTACGTTATATGAAAATTTGTACAAATCTTGATGACTTGAAAGTGCTGATTCTTGAATTAAGTCATTAATTTTCAGGGGAGCCGATCCTGCAAATAGCAAGATTGTGGAATTGGTTAAAAACTGACGTCGCTCCATAAGTCGCCCCTTTATGAACTATGCATCAATTCTAATCAAAGTATCAGGATTGTTCAATTCATTTTAGCAGCCTATTTCCGCCAAATTGGTCCCTTAGATCGTTCGTATCGTTTTGAGACGGCTTCTCCAGCTTAAGAACCAATTTGCCCACTGCGGTCTAGCTATGTCGAATTTGCAAGCCCGCCTTACAGCTATTTGAGTTTGATGACTTTTTCGTACATAGGTTTTTTTGTATAAAGTTCAAGCCAAAATCGAATTTGGTAATATCCTTTTAACCTTAGCGACTTTATTTGGTTTTTTTCAACTGGAATTTGCACAGTTAAATCAGGACTATTGGGTCCAATCGTATGGGATTCATTGTATTGCTCTGGATGATCTTTTGCGAATTTATCAATATCCCATTTGTAAATCTTAATAAATTCATCTTGCCTAGATATGTTTATGTTTTTACTCCAAACAACATTTTCATTCGCATCTAAGCCGTCCACAATTAGAACCACGGCAGCACAAATTGAAATTGAATGTGGTGGCTTCGAAAGGGCCCAATTTAGTTTTACCATGCCTTTATTTTTTCGACTGATCGAAATTAGATCAAAGACACCATAGAAGTATTTCGACGAAGAAATTCCATCTCCGTTACCGTGACGCCAATATAAATAGTGGGAATATTTATTGTTTTCTTTGGTTGCGTGACAACTTAGACAACTGTTTTCACCGCTCTTCGCGTTTTTAGGATATTTGTAGTCAAGAGATTCGTCGTGGCATAATATACAATTGTTTTCAGCTTTTCCGACTGTGGTATCACCGACTACATGTGGATAATCTCCATAGAATTTTTCAATACCTTTTTGTTCTTTAACCAAAACTTGATTATTTTTTACATGACATGTAAGGCAGTCTATACTCGTAGTCGATGAATTTTCGTCTCTGACTTTTTTTTGATTCTCCCAAAAATCATATATTTGCTTACTCGTTAACTGCCCGCCTTTCTCCTTAAAGTAGTCATATGTTAGATCCATAATGTTTGGCGGATTATGGCAATTCAAACACTTATCCTTACTTACGACTATTTGCTGGTGTGCCAATTCAGCAGTTAAATAGCCAAAAGGCCTTTCGAGCTTTACGTTTTGCAAGTTGTGTGACCACATTTTGTATGCGTTGGCATGAGGTCCCTTAATCCATTCTTTATATTGCTGTGTATGACACTGGGCACATTTTAATACCGTTTCAGAACGCTTCTCCTTGCTACTTTCAATTTCCTTTTCAGTTAAAAAAGTTCGTTCGCTAATTGATTCGCCGGCAATTACTTGTTGTTGAAAAATAAAGAAAATAATCAAATAAATCATGCCACTGCTTTCATAAGTTAATATTATTCAGGTATTTTTGAAGTTTCCAAACGGTCAGCAATACAAAATTAGCCAGTCGTTCAATTAAGGTTGACCTGTGCGGCTCGAGAAGCATTTTGTCATAGGATGGCCCTTTTAAATTAAGTACCTCGGTGTTCCAATAATTCATTGAGCTTCTATACAAGAAATTAAACATGAGCCGTTCAATTTTTTTCAAAATTCCTTTGGCTTTGAATGAGCGACTCAACATGTTGCCAAAAGAATAAAAATATTTGTATGACAATCTGGCCGAAGATAAAATTTCTTCGTGTGAACTATTTGCCGGTAAGTAAGATAGGTGATTGCCGTCATATATAGAATCATCATCACTTGTGTAAGTTCCTAACTTTTCCATGGATGATTTTACTTTAGTACCTGGATTATATGTCAGAAATGTAAACTTAACATAATGTAGACCTATCTCTTGAAAGAATTGACACGTCTTTAGTACAGTTTGTCGATCAGATCCTGGCAGTCCCCAAATTACACCCGCTGCCAACCCTATACCATAACTCTGTATTTTTTTTATTATTCGATGATAGTTATCTGTATTGTTGGTTTTACTTTTGTTAATTTTCTTTAGTAAATCTGAATCAATTGATTCGAGCCCGCAATAGACTATCTTGCAGCGACTTTCGCTAAGGGCGATTAATACCTCTTCGTCGTCTAGATTCTCCAGACACATTTCACAGGACCAGCCCAGGGCTTCAGAGTTTTTGATAGCGTTAGCTACCATCAAAAGATGATCACGCTTTATACCTAAGTTGAAATCGATGACGTAAACCATTTTGTTTTTGTAGGCCAGCAGTTCGCGGTTTAAATCACTTTCTGTCTTAAAATTAATTGTCGGTTGAGTGATATGAACCATGCAAAACGTACAATTTTTTACACAGCCTAACGAGGTTTCTAACGGCACCCCCATAAATTGCTTGTAGTTTTTATCGAGTTGTTGAGAAATTTTAGGCGAAATAAACAAATGATTCTCTGGATTAGAAACGTAACGTTTTTTGGAAACATTGAGTGCCAGATCGTTGGCAACTGCTTCAGCTATCGATTCAATGCGGCCAAGTATTAAAATGTCGCAGTATTTTTCGGCTTCCTCAGGTCGTAGTGAGGTGAATTCGCCGCCCCACATAATCTTTGTTTCCGGAAAAATCTTTTTTAACTGATTTGAATACGAAATAGCTAGCTTCACGTTTTGACTTGAAACCTTAAACCCCCAGGCAACAGCATCCTGGTACTTAGAAAAATCAATGTCGTCAAATTTCAAAAGGTTAAGATCAAACATTTCGACATGAAAATAACGACTGAGGGCTGCGTCGACCGTTGGCAATGATAAGGTCACAAACCCCTTGGGGAGAGTCGGTAAATCTATAAGAATGATTCGTTCCATATTCAATTGAATTTTATTTGAACTCAACTGATAAGGCAATAGCTTAAAGTCGCGGGGCTCTCAATTGCTGATATGACAAATTTGAACGAACATTTCTTAATTTAAGACTTCAAGAGCGAAAAAGAGCTCCTTGATTTTTATTAACAAGTGGGTCGCTGAATTTGTAAATTTGAGATTCAATAAAAAAGTGTAAATACGTTAGTGCGTAAAAAAATGAAAACAAAAATTGATATGCTAGGTTCCGAGGATGCTGACCCTCAGTAAAGAACCCCAGCACACCGCTGCGTGCGTTCAAAAAAATTGAAATAAGTCCGAATATTAAAAAAAAGACGACAATAGGCTTAAAATTAAACACCTTTTTTAAGGAAAAGTAGGTGTTTGGCACTAATTTTTTATAGATCATATAGCTCTCATGACCATGCACAACGGCTCGTCCAAAATTGGCGGCAACAGAATAGAACGACATAATATAAAGTATGTAACGAAGACCAAATACGAAATCTAAAACGAAATTACGCGAAAGTTTTCGGTAAATAAAAATGAAATGAAAAAATATATATAAAATTAACAAGGCTGAAAAAATAATCTTAAGGTTGTAGGTTAGTGTAATTTTCAACAAGAAACAAAAAAGATACATAACCAAATAGCCCGCAAATACAATCGGTAAAATTAACGAGTTGTACTTTAAGGGTCGCGAGAGTTCAGACTTTTCAAAATGTCGGCACCGTTCAAGCAGGCTTACAGAGGACAATCCGACACTTTGAGAAATTGCATGCAGGGCTGCCCAAGCAAAAGTCACCATGTTAAGCAAATGAAACACATTGAATTCTTGAGATAATGGATAGCCTTCAAAAAAAAACCAAAAGAAAATGAATAGCAGAAGAAATGCAAAAATCCATTCTTTATAAAGGTCACGTTTTAGTTTTAGTTTATATTCACTTATAAAAAGTCTGAATTCTTTAAGACTAAATATATAAATAAATGTGAATAGAATATGAATTGCGTTCAAAAAAACAATATCCATTACGAACTGCAGACCCACATAATTTAGCGGGGTAAGGTTTAAAAAAATAAAAAACTCAAAAAAACAAAAAAATATACAAATAACAGGAAAATACAGATTGGTTTTATATGTTTTAGGGTCAAAAATCGTATACTTGGTCATTTTAATACCATCTATTAATTTTCTCCCGGATCTATTTTCTGAAGTTTTTCAAAGGCCCATTTTCTTTCATTGCAGTGATAGCATTGAAGACAGCGCCCGATTCTCTTTTCAGTACAGCTATGGCTAATTTGTAAAAGCTGTTCAGTGCCTAGACGATAATGAAGATCAATTGTGTGTGACTTATTTACATTTAAAAAAGGCATATGAAAATAGTCAGGATAGGGGTTAACTGATGGGCGCACAGGGTAAAGACCTTGAACAATATCCGGAAGAGGAACAGCCTGCTGGTCTGCTAAAAAAGAGTAATTCAAGTTGAGTTCATTTCGGTAATATACAATACTCCGGGCAATTACATCTGCGTGATGAGTTTCTTCTATATCAGCAGGTGCGGCAATCAAAGGCTCATTTAGCCGAATGTTTAATCTATCGTTGATCCAATTCACAATTTTAAATGAGTGCAAATGCGGACCGTCCGTCCCTTTTGGTATGGTCAAAATGTGTTGGAATTCGTCGACTGGGTTTCGTTTTGTGGCCAACAATTCTAAGCATGCCATATAAAGCAGGATGGCACTGTCAGCCCCACCACTCAGCAAAAATGCAATTCTGCGTCCGTGCGGTACTACGACTTCAACTGATTTTAGATCATCTGGCGGGCCGCAAACTAATTTCATAAAAAGCCTCAAATACGCAAAATAGAACTTAGCTTATTCTAGTGGATAGATACGAATAAAGAAATCTAACTTGTGCGATGCGTAAAAATGTATCAGAAACAGACCTTCATTGCGAAGAAAGGACCAGCCGCCTAATATAAACCATGTCATTGGCTTTTTGTGCGCACGAATTAAATTTATTACGTAATTCTTCGCATGAAACGCGTCTACAAAACTTCTGCGCGAAGATTAATGCGAATCCTTTAGCTTTAGGGGACTTTCTTCTCAATTTGGCCTTTCTTGAACATCACGGCATGTTACGATTGGTTGATATATCACGCACACGTAATTTCGATGAGCGTGTTTTGACTCATTTGTTTGATGAAGCTCGGCATGCTCTGTACTTTTTAAAAAAGGCGAATCAAGTCGCAAAAAAGTCTTACTCGATGAATGAGGCGCAGAACATCAAATCTACGATCGCTTTTTTTAACCGTCTTTATGTTACAGCCCAGCAAACTTTAGGCATTCGAGTGACTCCAGACATGAAATGGGTGCAGGTCGCTCCTGTGTATTTTTTAGTCGTATATGCCGTTGAATTACGGGCCATCCAGTTTTTTGGCTCTCTGTCAGTCGCCACAAAAAAATACGATTGGTCTGTTAATTTTGATGTGCTCCTTGATGACGAAGAGGGCCATCTCGCTATGATTAAAAAACAAATCGACGAACTTCATCTGAATTCAGACCAAATTGATAAATACTTGCAGCGCGAAGACCGTTTTTTCGGATATTATCTTTCTGGTCTTGAGAACTCTCGTTAAGAAAATGAATAGACAGAAACTCTGGCCATACAGCTTTCAACGCTCAGAAAAAACGACTGACTTAACCCGTCTACCCCGCCCAACAAATCAACCCGATCAACTGAAACAGGATCTTTCTGAGTTCGGGTATTGTCTTTATGATTCGGCGTTTTCATTAGAAAAATTAGATGAAATTAATCGACAAATTTATTTGCAGATCGAAGCAGAAAAAAACCACGGACTTCAGATCAAAAATGAAACCGGCAGTACAATTTGCGCGAACTTGCTGAATAAAGACGAAGTCTTTCAAAGTCTTGTTACTATTCCTGAGATCGATGTGTTGGTCGAACACTTGCTGGGTTACGATTTTTTACTCAGTAGTTTGTCAGTTGTTCAAACACAACCTGGCACAAAAGCGCAGGGACTACACATTGATCAGGCTTTTTTACAGTTTGAGGCGCCCGTGGCATGCGTCGTCAATGTGATCTGGATGATAGAAGATTTTTCAGATGAAAACGGCGGAACACGCGTAATCCCGGGCAGTCATTTATGGGACTCACAAAAAACCATTCAGTATCATGAAGACACTGCTTTGCCTGGAATTCCTTTTGATGAATTAACCAGTGCAGGAGGTGGTTCCGGCGAAAATCCTTCTGACACAATCGCTATATGCGCCAAAGCTGGAACATGCTTAATCTTGGACGGACGTGTTTTGCACGGCACTGGTCGCAACACTGCAACGAAAAACCGAACTGCCGTGGCAGCTTATTACACACGGCCTTATATCAGACAGCTCACCAATCCTTTTATTTCAATTGAAGATTCGCGTCTTTTAAGTTTAAGTGACCGACTCAAAGAACAGCTCGGATTCAAATCGTGGTTTTATTTCGGTGGCGCTGAAATTCCGGGTAGATCTCTCAATTTAAATGAACTCAAACCTCAAAAACTAATCGGCAAATTGTAATTGTTTATTCGTTCTGCCAAATACCGTGTAAACTGAATGGTATTGGCTCGCTAAATTTTATCTTAGCTTGCATGTTCATTTCGTCATCGGCATTTAAAATATATAAACTGCTCTCTTTTTTATACTGATTATAAGCCTCAACTAGTAAATAAGATCGACCGCTGGTTTCAGCTAGAACGGGGCTCATCAAGGTTTCACCCTCAATACGGTATTCTTTTATCAAGGTCATTTCTTCGTTATAATACGCCAGCATATTGAAAGATTGATCGCTGTCTGACGAAAGCATCCAAAAATTCTTCTTTAGAAGAGCACGATTAGAAAAGCACGGAAAATCGATTAGTCTTGTGCTGTAAACTGATTCTTTTTCTAGGTCATTTCTTTTTAAATTCCATGAAAACTTGATCAGTTGGCACTTCGGTTCGGGAGCAGATGAACCGGGGTCTAGACCAAATGGACTTGAAATCAGATGAATTTTAATTTTTGTTTTTTTATCTTCAGCATGAAGGCCGTGCCAAAACCAAAAGGGCTCGGTTTCAATCTCATATCGCTTTGATGTGTCTGATCGCAAAACAGCCACAATTTTTGTTTTTTCCAATGGTTCAAAACGCAAGCAATTTTGATGCGTACCCAGACCAAAAAGCATTTTTACCGTCGCAACAGATTTAAAACGAACCGGCGGAATGACGAAAACATAAAAATTTTCAGTTAAAAACCAATCGTGAATATAAGCCGTACTGGGCAACCGAA